>NZ_JACYLP010000025.1:0-114879 GCF_015272455.1 Thermoleptolyngbya sp. C42_A2020_037 | reverse complement strand
AGGAGCTTCATAGGGTCAAATGTAAAGTTTTATGTCTCAATTCAACACTTCTGGTTCCAAGCTATCATTCAACCTACGCAGGAAAATTGCTGTGTCTAATATTCAGCTTGTTGTGTTCGATATGGCGGGCACAACGGTTAAAGATGAGCAAGAGGTGGAGAAGTGCTTTTTTCTGGCAGCCGAACAAACGGGTCTGGAAGCGACGACTGACCAGATTGTGTCTATGATGGGGTGGGCAAAAAAGCGAGTCTTTCAAACCCTTTGGGAAGCGCAACTTGGTGCAGGACATCCAGATTTATCCGAACAGGTTGATGTGTCCTACGCTGCATTTTGCTCGGTACTGGAAGAGCATTATCAAACCCATCCTGTTTTGCCTACAGAGGGCTGCTTGGCGATGTTCTCCTATTTGCAGAACCAGGGAGTTGCCATCGCCCTCAACACGGGTTTTTATCGAAAAGTAACGGACATTATCCTAAATCGTTTGGGTTGGGATGTGGGGCTAAATTCGGACTATGTGGGTGGACCCAACTCCATCATTCAAGCCTCCGTTACGCCTTCAGAAATTTACAACCAGGAGGGCAGACCCGCGCCCTACATGATTCAGAAAGCGATGTATAAATTAGGCGTTAAAAATCCCCAAACGGTGGTGGTGATTGGGGATACACCGTCTGATTTGGCCGCTGGAATCAATGCTCATGCGCGCCTGTCGCTGGGGGTCACCAACGGAACCCACGGGCGATCGCAACTGGCGGCTTATCCCAATGACGGACTGCTGGATTCGCTGATGGAGCTAAAGGGAGTCTTAGTGAGTTTGGAAGCGTCGTCGTGAACGTCACCCAAAGACAAAATTGATGAGTAAAAATGAGTAAAGTAGAGGTCATTGTTGTCGGGGCGGGAATTGTCGGGCTGGCCCACGCGCTGGCAGCCGCAAAGCGTGGTCGGCAGGTGGTGGTGTTTGAACGAAATACGCGGGCGATTGGCGCGTCGATTCGCAACTTTGGCATGGTGTGGCCGATTGGGCAACCCCAGGGGGCGCTGTATGCGCGGGCGCTAAAGTCGCGTCAGATTTGGCTGGAAGCAGCGGCGGGGGCTGGGTTTGGCATTGAAGAATGTGGTTCGCTGCACCTGGCCTATCGGGCCGATGAGCTGGCAGTGCTGGAAGAATTTGTCGCAGCAAACCGGGATTCCGATTCCATCCAACTGCTGACGGCAAATGAGGTGGCTCAAAAAAGTGCGGCGGCGGTGACGGAGGGGCTGTTGGGGGCGCTGTGGAGTGCGACAGAGATGACGGTTGACCCGCGAGAGGCGATCGCCCAATTACCCAACTATCTAACCGACAAATATGGCGTGGAGTTTCGGTTTGGGGAAGCGGTGACGGCGATCGCCCATCCCCAGGTGCTAGCAGGCGGCAAGCCTTGGAGCGCGGATGAAATCTTCGTCTGTAGCGGCGCTGATTTTGAAACGCTCTATCCTGACTTGTATGCCGCCAGCGGACTGACCAAGGTCAAGCTGCAAATGATGCGAACCGGGCCGCAGCCCAACGGCTGGCGAATTGGACCGTCCCTCTGCGCCGGACTCACGCTGACCCACTATGCCGCCTTTGCCGAGTGTCCATCGCTGCCCGCCCTGAAACAGCGCATCGCCACAGAAACGCCCTTTTTCCCAAAATGGGGCATTCACGTCATGATGTCGCAAAATCGTGCAGGCGAACTGGTGCTGGGCGATTCTCACGAATACGGCCTATCGCCCGATCCGTTTGACCGCGCTGAGGTAAATCAGGCCGTGCTGGAATATCTGCGAGGCTTTGCCCGCGCTCCCAGCTTTGAGATTGCCGAAACTTGGCACGGGATCTACGCCAAACTGCCAGGGCAGGTGCATTGGATTCAGCATCCCGAACCGGGTGTGACGGTGGTGAATGCGCTGAGCGGCGCGGGCATGACGCTTTCCTTTGGGCTGGCAGAGCAGGTGCTAGATCGGCAGATTCCGGTCTAACCAGTGCGGGCGATCGCCCCACTCCTTTCCCATACTGCCTTGCTCTGCGGCTTCCGTAAAACCAAGAGATGCCAACTTCTCCCCAGCAGGGTCGATCCCGTGTCAAAATAGACCATCGTACCCGGCCCTTCGTGCCCTACTGCTCGACACACCGCCCTGCCCTGAATGGAGTTTCACCCGTGGGTCGTTCTCCCAACCTAGCCATCACTATTTTTCTCTACGTCGCTGGCATTTTGCTGGTCATGATGGCAGTCCTGCTGCTGCTGCAATCTTTTGGTCTGCTGACGGAAATTCCTAGAGAAGCGGTCTACGCGCTGGTGCTGCTGGCGATCGGGTCGGGCATCTTGGCGGGCGTTCGCAGGCGAGGCTAAGCCGTCGCCCCTTTGTGGCTAATAGGGCTGATTATCAAGACAGACTTCGATGAAGCCAACAACTGCGGCGTTTCTAATTCTATTGGGCATCACAGTTACGGTCTGGGTGATGCGCGGGCTGGGCGTTCTCACGTTTATTCCTGGCGGGCTGCTGTGGATCTTGCTGCTGGGCACGGTTGGCGCAGGCGTAGTGGATATTGTGCAAAAAACTCGCCGCTGGTAAGGGCAAATTACCTGGAAGCTACACGCGCCCCACTGTAGCTCTAGATCGAGATGCTGGCGCTAACCGCTGAGCAAATACAGATTTATCTAGACCATGAAAACTCAACTTTTGGTTTTATTCACTGGCGCATTGCTAAGCATAGGGATACCCCTGCTGCCTCAACGCTCTGCACCGACAGATGTCGCATCAGAACCGGGATCTGCGGTCTGTCCCGATGTCGCTGAAGTGCCCGCCTCAGATCGCCTGCGGACGCTAGAATTGCCACAGCTTGGCGTGGCGATCGCCATTCCAGAGAACTTCAAAATCCGCACTCTGCCCGATGGCACGGTGGAAGTTCTCGACCCTGGAACCTTTGAGGTGCTGCGTTGTGTGGAACAGGGGGGACGGGCGATCGCCCCTCGCGGCATGTATTCCTTCCGCATTCGCAGCCTGCCCAATCCAGCGAACCTCGCACTTCCGGACTTTCTCCGGCAGCAGGGCGAAGCAGATCCCAGCGCCCAATCGGGCAATTTGGACGCAATTCCGGTTCTGATTACTCGCCCCGAACCGGGCTACACAGTTCGCGCCTGGTTCAGGTCTCCAGACTCGCAAACCGTGATCGTGCTAGCCGAAAGCTGCGACTGTGAACTGGAATACGACGACATGCGCCTTTGGCTCCAGCGCACCCGCCTGCTGCCCTAGCTGGCAATCAGCAAGCCCTTACTTGCCAGCCACTCGCGGTTATACAGGCGCGACTGATAGCGGGCCCCGCCGTCACACAGCACCGTCACAATCGTATGCCCCGGCCCCATCTGCTTGGCCAGCGCTACCGCCGCCCCCACGTTAATGCCGACTGAACCGCCCATAAACAGCCCATCTTTGTGCAAAAGCTGGTAGACCACGCGCAGCACTTCCTGGTCGTCAATGCGGATCGCGTCATCCACTGGCGCACCCGCCAGGTTGGCCGTCACGCGGCTCGTGCCAATGCCTTCGGTAATCGAGCTGCCTTCGATTTTTAGCTCTCCCGTTTTGAAATAGTGATACAACGCGCTGCCCATCGGATCAGCCAGCACGCAGCGGATATCGGGGTTCTTTTCTTTGAAAAACATTGCGGCTCCGGCGTAGGTGCCACCTGTACCTGTCGCCGCGACCCAGGCATCGATCTTGCCGCCCGTCTGCATCCAGATTTCAGGCCCGGTGGTTTCATAATGGGCCCGACGATTCGCCAGATTATCAAACTGGTTCGCCCAGATGGCGTTCTCCGTTTCTTCGGCAATCCGCCCCGACAGCTTCACGTAATTATTGGGGTCCCGATAGGGCACCGCAGGAACCGGACGCACTTCTGCTCCCAATGTCCGCAGCAGATCCATTTTTTCTTGGGACTGGGTTTCGGGAATGATGATCAGGCACTTGTAGCCCTTGGCATTGCAAATGTGGGCCAGCCCAATGCCTGTGTTGCCCGCTGTCCCTTCCACCACCGTCCCACCCGGTTTCAGGAGTCCCTTCTCTTCGGCATCCTGGATGATGTACAGCGCTGCCCGATCTTTCACAGAACCGCCGGGGTTGAGAAATTCTGCCTTGCCCAAAATCTCGCAGCCTGTTTCTTCACAAAAGCTGCCTAGGCGAATCAGGGGCGTGTTCCCAATCGTGCCGACAAATCCGCTCTTAATATCCATGCCCAAACGATGCCCAAATGTAGTGAAGTCCTCCCAGCATTTTAGAGCGTGGGGTGAATTGGGGAAACCTGCTGATGGGGGGCTGGCTGGTTTTAGGCTGGTTTCAGGGCGATCGCCCCTGCCTGCTAGTCTAGTTTCATCACCCTCTACTAATGGTGTCAGCGCCAATGGTGACTCAGCCGCTCCAAACACAGCCCATTCTGCCGCCGGAGACTGCCCCGCCGCCACCCCCTGTCGTTTATCCCTGTTCTGACGGTAAACCCTTGGCCGAAACTTACATTCACCTCTATGCCATTATCGTGACCCTGGAAGTGCTGAAACAGTACCTCAAAGGGCAGCGGGCGACGGTGCTGGCGGATCAGTTTTTGTATTACGCCCAGGGGTTTCCGCGACTGCGGGTGGCGCCAGACGTGATGGTGATCCAGAACGTAGAGCCAGGCGGGCGCGACAGCTACAAAATCTGGGAAGAGGGCGAAGTGCCTGCGGTGATTTTTGAGATGACCTCAGCGGGCACAGCGCGGCACGACGAAACCTTCAAATACACGCTGTATGAGCAGTTGGGCGTGCAGGAATATTGGCTGTTTGACCCCAAGGGCGAATGGATTCCCGAACAACTGCGGGGCTTTCGGCTGCATCGCGAGGTGTACGAGCCGATTACCGACGGCCGCAGCGCCGTGCTAAACCTGCGGCTACAACCCGATGGGGAAATCATCGCCTTTTATCGAGAAGACACGGGCGAAAAGCTGCTGATTCCCGATGAGCTGTGGGAACTGGTGGAGCAGGAACGGCAGCGCGTTGAGGCAGAACGGCAGCGGGCAGATGCGGCAGAGCGATCGCGCTACGGAGCCATTCCCAAGCTGCAAGCCCTCGGACTCAGCGCCGAGCAGATCGCCGAAGCCCTCAGCCTGCCGTTGACAGAAGTACAGCAGTACATCGCTCCAGCAAGCGACTCGGCGGATTAAAACGCCTGAATCCATTCCTTCAGGTGATATTCCGTCCAGATACCCGCGCTCCAGTAGGGGTCTTCTTCGATCAGCGTGCGGGCGGCGGCTTCGTCGGGCGCGTCGTATACGCCAAACACCATCGTCAGATCCTGAGTGGGGCCGAGGGTGACGACGGAGCCTGCGGCTTTGAGTTGCGCGAGGCGATCGAGATGGGCCTGGCGATAGGGGGCGCGTTTTTCAACGACGTTTTCGCAGTAGCTGCCCCACATGACGTATTTCGGCATTTTTGCAGTTGAGAGCTATAAGCTATGTCAGTTTTCGATCTTCAATCTTCGATCTTCAATTTTCAATCTTCCCCCTCTGGCTTACTCTGGGCTGATTTTTTTCAACTCATAGATATTCCAGAGCGCACCGCCCAGCGCAGAGAATTTTACACCCTCGACTGTATTTCGCACAGCAGACAGCGACAGCGCGTTGACTAAATGGATGAACGGCAGATATTCCTGGGCGAGCCGCTGTGTTTCTGCATAGATGGCTTTGCGCTTCTCATCATCCAACTCTTGGCTACCTTGAATATAGAGGTCACTAATCCGCTGCTCCCAATCGGCGATCACGCGCCCTTCGATGGGGTCTTGCCCACTCAGCGCCCCCTGGTTAAAGGCGTGCAGCGTGCCGTTTACGGACCAGACGTTGCGGCTGCCGTCTGGCTCTACGCCCGCACCCGCAAAGCCCAGGATATGCGCCTCCCAATCCAGCGTGTCGGAGAGTTTGCCGACCAGCGTGTTGAAGGCGATCGGCTGAAAATCCACCGTCATGCCTAGCTTGTCCAGGTCTTGCTTGATCTGTGCGCCCAGGCTCTCGCGGATTTTGTTGCCCGCGTTGGTGATTAGCGTGAAGCGGACGAGGTTGCCGTCGGCATCGGTTAGCCGTCCCTGCGCGTTGGTGCGAAAGCCAGCCTGCTGAAGCAGTTGCTTGGCTTTGTCGAGGTTGTAGTCATAAACAGGCAACCCCTCTTCTGGAGACAGGTGGTAGGGGCTTTGCTTGTTGATAGGCGAGTTTTGAGGCACGCCAACGCCCTGATAAATGTTGTTGATCATGCGCTGGCGATCGAGGGCATAGGCGACGGCCTGGCGAAACTCCAGCGTATTGAACCAGCGCGACTTGATCGGGTCAACCAGGGGTCTGCCATTGCGGCTGCCCTGGTTGAGGTTGAAGGCGAGGAACGTCGTCGTCAGGGCTGGGCCGCCGTTGTAGATGGTGAAGTTGCCGCGTTCTTCTTCGCGCTTCAGCAGGGCGAAGTAGTCCGGCGTGACCCCCAGCACGTCCAGCCCACCAGAGCGAAACTGGATTAGCGCGGTGTCGGTGGAGCCTGCGATCTGCATGATGTATTGCTCGATGTAGGGCTGGGGGTTGCCCTGGGCATCTTTGCGCCAGTAGTTGGGATTACGTTCCAAGGTAATGCGCTCGGCGGGCTGATAGCTTTTGAGGCGGTAGGGGCCGTTGCAGACAATTTCTGAGGGCGGCGTGTCTGTGCCCCAAACGGAGAGAAAGCGGGGCTTGCCGTCGGCTCCGGTAGAGAAGACGTAATCGGCTAGCGTGTGTTTTGGCAGAATCGGCACCCCGCCAGCAAACCGAAGCAGGGGGGCGAAGGGTTCTGGTGAGGCAAACTCGACCTGGCGATCGCCCACTTTCGTCACGGTCGGAAACTTGCCCTCTACCCCCACTCGCAAAATGTCGCTCTCACTGCTGGGAATGTTGGGGTTGAAGTAGATGTCGTTGAAGCTGAACACTACATCATCCACGGTCAGCGGTTCTCCATCAGACCATTTCAGCCCGTCGCGCAGGGTGAAGGTAATACGTTGCTGATCGTTAGAAATTTCCCAGGACTCTGCCAGTTCTGGCTCCAGTTCGCCCGTTTGCCCGTTTTGCGACAGCATTCCGTTGAACATCAGCCCCAGCGAGGGGTTGACCTCGTTGCTCATAGGGGGGTTAAACGTTTTGGGATCGCTTAGCTCTGCCAGCACGATGCGCGGCACTTGCGCTGCCTGGGTGGTGAACTGCGTTGGGTTGCAGCCTGTGAGCGCGATCGCCCCGACGAGTAGCAAGCCCAAAGACGGCAGCACCCAGCGCGGCATAGAGACTACGGTTCGGACAGCGCTCTGGCGAAAGACCGTTTGCCCAGAGCGTTGACGGCGCTGCTGACCCATTAGCCGTGAGAAAAGCCTGGAAATCATGATTCGCATGGAAAATTATGGGAGCGACCTGCAATAGTCATACCATAGCGAACTGGAGGGGCTGGTCTGAAGTGATGCACTGAGGAACAGGACTGAAGCCCCTGGCTAAGAAACTGCATTGCTTCGATCTGTCGATCATTCATTCGATCATTCAATTGACTGTGGATAGTGCAGATGTTTTAGGTGTATAGTAAGGGCGATCGCCCAAAGATTTCCTCAGAACGGTAGGACTTTCTCGCATTTGTACCCGAAACAAACCTGCGACAGAAAATTTAGCGGACTGAATGCGCCTTTTTTGAAAATTGCCCATACCCTTAGTAAGACTCGTAATCGACTGCTGTCCAGTCCTGATCGTTTAGACACTCCCTTAGACAACCCCTAATCCCCTTACGCAAGATCCGACGCATGAAACCCCAATCCAACTCAGATCCTTCACTGCGGAACCCTGGGGCCGCCCTGCCCAATCCCCCTGCCTCCCCTGCTGCGGGCTACGCGCCGACAGTGCCGATGTCGGTCTATCGCGAGCTGTCGGCAGAGCTTCAGGCCAGCAAAGCCCTGCTGGACTCGCTGCATCAGCAGAACCAGCAGCTTGCCCGCCAAAATCAGCAGTTTCGTCAGGAAATTGAGCGGCTGAGTGCGTCGGTGCTAAATCTTCAGCAGATTGCGGGGATGTCCCAACCGGGGTGGGTCGCACCCACTCGCGCCGACCAGGAAGATGCAGCGGCGATCGCCCAGCAAATCCGCCCCGTCGCCCCGCCAGCCTCTCAACCGACCTCCAAGAAATCGCCTACTTCCCCAAAAGCCAAAGCCCCGCCGTCGCAGCCCGCCATTTCCGAGGCGCACGCGCTAGCCGACAGCCTCCGGTTTACGGAGCAGCCCAGCAGTTTGCCCATCGGCGACCCGTCCGAGAACCGCCCCCGCGACCTCAGCGGACTCTGGCTCTGGTTCACGGTGCTGGCGATTATTATCACCGCCTTTGGGGCTGGGTTTATGGTGGTGCGGCCGCTGCTGCCCAACAGTAGCCGCTAGAGAGGAATCAGCCGTTTTGCGTCCCTAACTCGCCTCAATCAGGCTACTGACTAGGGCAGTGTCATGGTTTAGTTTTAGGGTAATGCCTTGGCTCGTAGTACGCGCTTCAGCGCTAAAGCGCTTGCTACCAACTTAAGTTCTAGCTGTGACACTGACTAGTGCAGCGTCATGGTCTAGTTTTAGGGTGATGCTTTGGCTCGTAGTACGCACTTCAGCGCTAAAGCGCTTACTACCAACCTAAGTTCTAGCTGTGACACAGCACTAGGGCACGAGTCGGGCAAAGCGATTTTTGCCCACTTGCAGCACCTTCCCTGTGAGCGCGTCGGGTGCGTCAAAGCTTGTGTCAGGATTGTCGAGGCGATCGCCATCCAGCCGCACTGCACCGCCCTGGATCTGTCGCCGTCCGTCGCTGCTGCTCTTGCACAGTCCGCTGGCGCTGAGAATGTAGGCCAGCTTGGCGGGAAACTGAATCTCTGCAAGGGAAAACTCTGGCACTGCTTCGGCTTTTGTCGCGTCGCCCTGCACCAGATTCAGCGCAGACTTTTGGGCTTCGAGGGCGGCTTCTTTGCCATGATATTGGCTAACAACTTCGAGGGCGAGGAGTTTTTGGCGATCGCGCGGGTTTTCGGGCAGCGCATCCAGCGGCAGGTTGGTCAGCAGCTCAAAATATTGCAGGATGGCGCTGTCGGGAATTTTCTCCAGCTTGGAATACATCGACAGCGGGTCTTCCCGCAGCGCCACGTAGTTGTTCAGCGATTTGGACATTTTTTGCACACCGTCCGTTCCCGGCAAAATCGGCATCAGCAGTCCAAACTGCGGCCGCTGCCCAAAGTGCCGCTGCAAATCGCGCCCCACTGCCAGGTTAAATTTTTGATCCGTGCCGCCCAGTTCTACATCCGCCTCCAGCGCCACCGAGTCGTAGCCCTGCATCAGCGGATAGAGAAACTCATGCAGATAAATCGGCGTCTCTTTTTCATAGCGCTCGGCAAAGCCCTCCTTTGCCAGCATTTGTCCCACAGTCATCGTGCCCAACAGTTCTAAAATCTTTGCCAGATCAAGCTTTGATAGCCACTCGGAGTTGTAGCGGATCTCCAGTCGCCCTGGCGTCTCAAAATCCAAAATCGGGCGGAGCTGATCCAGATAGGTCTGGGCGTTTTGGGCGACTTCTGCCGCTGTCAACTGCTTCCGCACGTCCGATTTGCCCGTGGGGTCGCCGATGCGGGCGGTGAAGTCGCCAATGAGCAGAATCGCCGTGTGACCTGCGTCTTGAAAGGCCCGCAGCTTGCGATAGACCGTGCTATGCCCCAGGTGAATGTCCGTGCCTGTGGGGTCGATGCCAAATTTAATGCGTAGGGGGCGATCGCTCTCCGCTAGCCGCCGCGCCAGGTTCTCATCAGCGTTTTGAGACTCCCGCTGATCGGGAAAAATTTCGCTGATGCCCCGATACAGCCATTGAAAAGAGGAATCAGTCGATAAATCAGTCATAGGGTAAACGGTACTGGAGGAATGACAAGTTGACGGTAACAAGTTGACAGATATGTTGACAGATATAGAGCAGGCAATAGGCGAAATCGGTTAGCTTTCGTGCCCCGGATAGAGCAAATCTGCTCCATATCTTTGAGAAAACCGCGCAAGACTCGAAAATTATGTAATCATCAGCCATACTTACTGAAGGCTGTACTTCAAGCTATAAAAAGAGTGGCAGTTTTGATGGTTCAGCATTGGTGAGTCACAATACCTATGACAAAAGCCATGACGAATCAGCAAATCCTCCGCTATCTTAGTTAGTTACCTAGCTAAGCTCACGCTCTAGTTTTGTCCTGATGTGTTTTTGTCTTGAGGTGCTTTGTGGAGCATCCCTCAGCATCGGTTCCAAAAGCGATTCCAAAAGCCAAAGTCTCATTTTTTCACGACTCGTCTCGCTTTACCACCCGCACATCGCCACTTTTACTACTCAGATGAAGGTTCATAAGTTTCATAAGTTTCCTTGGTTTTGCCAGTGATATCGGGGCTATCCCTGCGGTGATGCACCCCCACTGCACTCTCAACCCTTCTGTCCTGTAGCCTTTTCTGACTGAATCCCCAATCCTTTCCTGCCGTGTCGTCTAATACTGCCCGTCAAAAGAAGCCCCACAAGAAAGCATCTGCTAAGTCGCGTGCTGCCGACGCCGCCAATGCGCCTCGGGTCGAGAGCTATGTTCAGACCAGCAGTCTTGCCCCCATCTACAAGTTTGTGCAGGCCGTTGGTAAGGTCACGGCTGGAACGCTGCTGGGCACCACGATGCTGACCAGTTCCGTCATCGCGGGGGGGCTGGTGGGGCTGGCCATTAGCTTCCGCAACCTGCCCGATGTTCGAGTGCTGCGGAACTATATCCCTGCTGAGACGAGCTACGTATACGACGTGAAGGGGGTGCTGCTCGACAGCATCCACGACGAGTTCAATCGAGAAGTGGTGGATTTGGATGAGGTGTCGCCGCACCTGAAGCGGGCAGTGCTGGCGATCGAAGACAGCTACTTCTATCAGCACCACGGCATTAACCCCACCAGCGTCGGGCGGGCGCTGCTCAGCAACCTGGAAGAAGGGCGCACGGTGGAAGGCGGCTCGACGGTGACGATGCAGTTGATTAAGAACCTGTTTCTCACGCCAGAGCGATCGCTCAGCCGCAAAATCGCTGAAGCCGTCCTGGCCCTTCGGCTAGAGCAGATTTTCACCAAGCCCCAAATCCTGGAAATGTACCTGAACCAGGTCTATTGGGGACACAACAACTACGGCGCACAGACCGCCGCCCAAAGTTATTTCCGCAAGCCCGCCTCGCAGCTAAATTTGGCAGAGGCCGCCATGATGGCCGGGCTGATCCAAGCTCCAGAAGAATACAGTCCCTTTGTGGATTACCAACTGGCTAAGCGTCGTCAGGCGGTCGTGCTGAACCGGATGCTGGAGCTAAAGTGGATCACACCCCAGGAAGCCGCCGCCGCCAAGCAGCAGCCGATTATCCTGGGCGATATTACCTCGTTCACTACCAGCCGCTCGCCCTACATCACCGAAGCCGTGGAGCAGGAACTCCAGACGCGGTTTGGGCGCGATGCGGTGCTGAAAGGCGGAATGCGGGTGCAAACCACCATCGACCTGAATATGCAAAATATGGCCGAGCAGGTGGTTCGGGAAGGACACCGCAGCCTGCGTCGCCAGGGCGTTCGGGCAGACCAGATGGCGCTGGTGGCGGTAGATCCGCGCACCCATTTCGTGAAGGCAATGGTCGGCGGCGTAGACTACCAGACCAGCCAATTCAACCGAGCAATCCAGGCGCTGCGCCAGCCAGGGTCTGCCTTCAAGCCGTTTGTGTATTACGCGGCGCTGGCTTCGGGTAAATACACGCCAGAGTCTACTGTCATGGATACGCCCGTTAGCTATCCCGACGGTTATGAGACCTACCGCCCGCAGAACTATGGCGGCGGCTTCTATGGAGCCATGAGCTTCCGGGCGGCGCTGGAGCAGTCGCGCAATATCCCCGCTGTGAAGCTGGGTCAAGAAGTGGGGATTAACCGCGTGATCGAGGTCTGCCGCACGCTGGGCATCAAGAGTCCTATCGAGCCGGTGGTATCGCTGCCCTTGGGGTCGGTGGATTTGACCCCACTGGAAATGGCGGGTTCCTATGCCACCTTTGCTAGCGGCGGCTGGCAGTCGGACACGACCTTTATCGTCCGCGTGACGGACAGCACCGGGCGCGTGCTGCTGGACAACACTCCCCGCCCGCAACTGGTGCTAGATCCCTGGGCGGTTGCTTCCCTTAACGACATCATGCAGGGCGTAATTACTCGCGGAACGGCGCAGGGGGCAGATATCGGTCGCCCGGCGGCAGGCAAGACGGGCACGACTTCTGCGGAACGAGATATCTGGTTTGTGGGCTATGTGCCTCAGCTTTCGGTGGCCGTGTGGGTGGGCAACGACAACTATAGCCCCGTCGGACAGGGCGCAACGGGGGGGCGCTATGTCGCTCCGATTTGGCGAAACTTTATGCTGCGGGCGCTGAAGGATGTGCCTGTGGAGAACTTCCAGCCGCCGTCAGCGTTTATCCGACCGTAGGGCTGCGAGTTTTGAACAAGTTGCTGGCTCTATAGCCGTGCCCCGCTCCCCAGCACAAATAGCCCAATCATGGTGATGGCGTTCCACAGGCTGTGCAGCAGGATGGGAGCCAGCAGGTTGCGCGATCGCGTATAGACCATTCCCAACACTGCCCCCAGCGTGGTCAGCGGGATCACCTCCGATAGGCTGAGGTGGGCCACGGCAAATAGCAGGCTGCTAAGGGCGATCGCCCCCCACACCGGCATATACCGCGTCAGCGACGGCAGCAGAAACCCGCGAAACAGCGTCTCTTCAAAAATCGGCGCGGCCACCGCAGCGGTGAACAGGAACAGCCCCAGCGACACCGCATCGCCTTCTTCTAGCACGATCTGCAAGAGCGGATTGCTGCCGCCCTGCCCCTGCCAGATTTGCTGATTCACCAGCGACACGCCAATCATCAGCGGCAGCGCCACCAGATAGCCGCCCAGACCCCACAGGGGCCAGCGGCCCGCCACGCGATATTGAAACCAGTCCTTGGGTAGGGGAATCCACTTGCGGATCGACCAGTACAGCACCGCCAGCCCCGACCCTGCCATCAGCAGGTAATAGGTGAAGGCATAGACGGCCTTTGCCCGTGGCCCAAACGCCGTCAGGACTGGACTCAGCACCCCGACAATCAGCGGTGCCACCACCTGCCCCGCCATGAAAAAACCGACAATCAGCACTTGCCAGATGATTTCCCAGTCCCAGGGCACGTCCCACGGTACCTCGCCATTTAGCGCCAGGATCGACTGTTTGCCTTGGGTCAGCCGCTGGGCGACCAGAAAAACCAGTAGCCCTGCCCCGGCGATCGCCCCTAGCACGGGCACTGTGCCCACCAGCGCCAGCTTGACGAGGGTTCCCTGGGCGATCGCGGCCTCCTCTGCCCGCAGCGCGTTCAGCGCCTCAGTGCGCTGCTGCAAGCTATAGAGTCGATCCAACGCCGTATAGCGAAACCAGCCCTCTAGCCCCTTCTGAAGCTGCATTTCGGCATCGGGCACAATGCGAGGCGGCTCGTTCCAGAGGCCCGTCAGGGTTCTGGCGGTGTCCGCTGCGGGGCTGCCTGCTGCGGAGTTGTCTGCTGCGGTGCTCTCGGCCAGTTTTCCCCAGGTTTGCTGGGCAGCGGTCAAATCGCCCTGCTCCGCCTGCAAAATGCCAATGCTCAAGTCCAACTGATCGAGGAGCGATCGCTGCTGCTGGAGCGCAGTAGTCAGGCGGGTTGCTTGCGAATCGACCGTGCGCGACGGAATCGGGCGCGCGGACGCAGCGGGCGGCGGGCCAGAGTCTCCCAGCGCCGCCGGATCAACCGTCGCCAGCCGCTTTTCCAGCTTCGCCAGATCGGCCTCTGCTGCCTTCCGAACGGCTTGATACTGCTCCAGCGCCGTCTTCAGCGGAGACTCTCCTAGCAGCGCCTTTTGCAAGGCCGCCCCGTCTACCTCTCCCGTGATTTCGGTGGCCGCCGTGGCGTGCAGCAGCAAGTTGGTCTGATAAAGCTGTAAACGGTTCGTAATTTGCGGTTCTTGAAAACTACTCCAGAGCGAACCGCCGACCAAAATTGCCACAAACAGCGTCAACACGCTGAGAATCAGTCGTTTGAGGGTCATGCCTTTTGGGAAGAAGGGTTAGAGATTTGGAGAAGAGATAACAGGTTTGGGGCTATGCGCCAGGTCAACAGACGATTAACGTTGAGAGATTTACTGAGGGATTTGATGTTGGGAGTAGAACACTGACAACGGGACTCAATCCTGCTGCTTCGAGTGACAAGTGGAGTGACGAACGTTCAGCCATCGTGCAGGGTTACCCCGGCATTATCTCACTGTTCCCCAGTCGCAGCAGTGATGACCGGGCGAATTCCCTCGCTCGATAGATCCCCTGGAAATCCCCTGGTCAGAGCAACAGGTGTGGCAGGATGGGGTGTCATGCAGGGCGATCGCCCCCAGATTTTCCCTGGATTTCGTCCCAGATTCCCCCCAGATTCGGAGAACGAACGGGGTAGAATGCTTCTATTTGAAAGCAACCCTCTGCACCCTGTACACCCCTTTCATACACGGAGGACACAGCCCTGGCTACTCGCGTCATCCTGGTGCGCCACGGCATCAGCACCTACAACACCCTGCGCCGCATCCAGGGACATTTTGACGAGTCTACACTGACCGACGAAGGGCGGGAGGCGGCCCGGCTAACGGGGCTGGCGCTGCGCGGGCTGCCCTTTGCCGCGATCTACGCCAGTCCGCTCCAGCGGGCGCGGGAAACGGCCGAAATTCTCACGACCCAGCTAGACAATCCGCCCGCCCTGCAACTGCGGGACAACCTCAAGGAAATCAACATGGTGGAGTGGGAAGGGCTGCCCTTTGACGAGGTGAAGGAGCGATTTCCAGAGTCCTATCGCCACTGGCAACAGGAACCAGAAAAGCTGAAGATGCGGCTTCTAACACCAGAAGGGGAGCAGGAATTTTTCCCGGTGGTGGACTTGTACCGTCAGGCAGCGCAGTTTTGGCGCGACACACTGCCGCAGCACGCAGGCGAAACGATTTTGCTCGTTGCCCACAGCGGCATCAACCGGGCGCTAATTGGCACGGCGGTCGGTCTGGGGCCAGCGGACTATCATGCGCTGAATCAAGCCAACTGCGCCATCAGCGTGCTGAATTTTGCGGGCGGCTTTGGCGAACCCGTGCAGTTGGAATCGTTGAATCTGGTCGATCACCTGGGCAAGCCCCTGCCGGACGTGCGCGGCAACCATCGCGGCCCGCGAATGCTGCTGGTGCGCCACGGCGAAACCGATTGGAACCGCGAAAAGCGCTTTCAGGGGCAAATCGACGTGCCGCTGAATGAAAATGGGCGCGTCCAGGGCGAAAAAGCCGCCTTTTTCCTAAAAGACATCCCCATCGATCGCGCCATCACCAGCCCCATGCTGCGCCCCAAGGAAACGGCGGAACTGATTCTGCAATTTCACCCCGATGTTGCCCTGGAGACGGACGATCGCCTCAAGGAAATCAGCCACGGTCTGTGGGAAGGCAAGCTGGAGGAGGAAATTCAGGAAGCCTATGCCGATGAACTGGCCGCCTGGAAGGTGACACCCGAAACAGTTCAGATGCCCGCTGGGGAGAATTTGCAACAGGTATGGGAGCGGGCGATCGCCGCCTGGAATGAAATCGTCGCCAGCGCACCGAGCAATCGCCCCATTACCATCCTCGTCGTTGCCCACGATGCGGTCAACAAAGCCATCCTTAGCGGTCTGATGGGCTGGGGTCCAGAAAAGTTCTGGGTATTCAAGCAGGGCAACGGCGCAGTCACGGTAATCGACTATCCCCACGGCCCAACAGGGCGGCCCATGCTGCAATCGCTCAACATTACCACCCACCTGGGCAGCGGCGTGCTAGACAAGACGGCTGCTGGAGCGCTGTAGAGGGGCTATGGCGAGTGAACTGTTCCGCCAGGTCAGGCTGCTCGATCCGATGGCAGAGACGGATCGGGTGGTGGATGTGTGGCTCGAGTCGGACGGCGTGCGGGCGATTGCCGACGATGTGGAGCCGCCCAGCGCTGACGTGGCGGTGACGGATGCTTCGGGGCTAGTGCTGGGCCCGGCGCTGGTGGATCTCTACAGCCATTCTGGGGAACCGGGCTACGAATCGCGGGAAACGCTGGACTCACTGCACCGGGCGGCACGGGCGGGTGGCTTTGGGCGGGTGCTGCTGCTGCCCGACACCGATCCGGCAATCGCCACGCCTGCCGATGTGGAGTGGATACGGCAGCACGCCCCAGCCGGGCCGCCCCGTTTGCAACCCTGGGCCGCCCTGACGCTCGATGCCAAAGGTGAGCAGATGGCGGAACTGGGCGAACTGGCGACCACAGACATTGCGGGCTTTGCCGACGGGCGACCCATCCGCCAGTGGGGACTCTTGCGGCGATCGCTCGAATATGCCCAGGCGCTGAACCGACCGATCGCCCTCTGGTGCTGCGACGAAACCCTGCGGGGCAACGGCGTAATGCGCGACGGCCCCGACGCGATTCGGTTTGGGCTGCCCGGTGCGCCAGCGATCGCCGAAACCGCGCCTCTGGCGGCCCTGCTGGAATGCGTTGCCCAGATCGGCACACCCGTCCACCTGATGCGCGTCTCCACGGCTCGCAGCGTGGCGCTAATTGCCCAGGCCAAGGCCAGCGGACTGCCGATCACCGCCAGCACCCCCTGGCATCACCTGCTGCTGAATACGCAAGCCGTCGGTCGCTATGACCCAAACCTGCGCCTGGAGCCGCCGCTGGGTACGCCAGACGATCAGGCGGCGCTGATCGAAGCAGTGCGCGATGGGGTAATCGAGGCGATCGCCATCGACCACAGCCCCTACACCTACGAAGAAAAAACCGTCCCCTTTGCCGAAGCACCACCGGGGGCGATCGGGCTGGAACTGGCGCTGCCCTTGCTCTGGCAGCAGTTGGTGGAGCCAGGACAGTTGCCCGCACTGACGCTGTGGCGGGCGCTGAGTACGAATCCGCTGCGGTGTTTGGGAGAGGAGTTGAGGGCGATTCCCGTCGGGATCGATTTGCAAAGCGCCCCTGACACGCCTACCCCCCTGACGCTCTTCGACCCGCGCCCGCTGTGGAAAGTCACCCACCAAACGCTGCAATCTCGCTCGGCAAACACACCCTGGCTGGGGCAAGAGATTCAGGGACAAGTGGTAAAGGTTTTCTTCTGACCCAGTGCGTTCGTGTTTTAAGAAGCACTGGTCAACACTGTTGAGCGGGCGCGGAATCCGGCTCGGTTCAGCGCAGCTACAGCGGCCTGATAATCCTGCACGCGAAACTGGTTGCCCAGCCTCACGAGTTCGCGCCGATGGGCCCCGGCCACGATCGCCACGACGGGCGTTTTGCACTGGTCTTCGTCGCCCCGGTTTTTGAGAATGACCTCGCGCAGGGTGTTTTGCTGCACAATGTCGCCTGCAATCTGTGCGTCTAGTTCCACCATCACCAACTGAACGTCTTCCACAGGTTCGGCATCCTCGACAATCAGTTGGCTGCGCTCGTCGCGCTTGTCTACTTTGCCCCAGATCATCAGCCGCGCATCCTGCACGATCAGGCTGCCAATGCGCTCATAGGTGCGCGGAAAGACGACCGCTTCGGAGTGCCCCGTCAGATCTTCAAGCTGGATGATGGCCATGCGATCGCCCTTTTTCGTCACCACAGGCTTCACGCCCGTCAGCATGGCGATCGCGCTAATGCTCGTCCCTTCTGGCTGCTCTTCCAGGCTGCTCAGGTTAATCGGAGCCAGAATTCGCGCCGCTTCTCGAATATTCTTCAGCGGGTGATCCGATACGTAGAAGCCCAGTAGTTCTTTTTCAAGCTTGAGCCGTTCCTGCTGCGGAAAGTCTTCTACGGTCGGAGATTTGGGAGCCGCCTCAAAGCTCCCCGGCGCTTCGCTGACGCTGCCCATCATATCGAATAGGTTGCCTTGCCCAATTGCCCGATCCTTCGCCCGCGACTGCGCCCACTCCAGCACCAAATCCAGATCATTCATCAACTGCCGCCGATTCGTCTCGATGCAGTCCATCGCCCCACACTGGATCAGCGCCTCCAGCGCTCGACGGTTTACCGTGCGCGGGTCGATGCGGCTACACAGATCGCCCAGCGACTTGAACGGCCCATCCGCCTCTCGCGCCTGCAAAATGTTGTCGATCGCCCCTGCGCCCACGTTTCGCACTGCCGACAGCCCAAACAAAATGCTGCGCTCCAGCGGCGTAAAGTCCACGCCTGATCGATTAATGTCCGGCGGCTCCACGGTGATGCCCATCATCGTGCAGGAGGAAATATACTTCTGCACTTTGTCCTGGTCGTCGCTGTTGGCCGTCAGCAGCGCCGCCATGTATTCCACGGGGTAATTGGCTTTTAGGTACGCCGTCTGGAACGTGACGTAGCCATAGGCCGTCGAGTGCGACTTGTTGAAGCAATTGGAGGCGATCAGGCTATTTTGCAGCACAAAATTGTGATCGCGTTCGACGCCGATATCGTAAACCCATTGGGTGCCTAATGATTTGCGGCTGATAATTCTAACCATCTTAGCGATCGCCCCTTGCTATCTTGTGAGTCAAATTCTTGAGTCAAATTCTTGAGTCAAATTCTGTCAAACTGCGTTTCAAACGCTATATTCCCTCGAATATCTCGAATATTAAGAGGACTCGCGCATCTGGTGTATCCAGCTTCTTAAGGCACGACTCGCTTCGACTTCATCACAACTTGCCTGCTGCAAAAAGTCATAGAGTTTTTCTTTTGGCACTGTGGGAAACGTGGGACTATTTTCTACTTCTACATAGACTTGTGCCTGGAGTTGATAAATCTTCAAAACTTGACCGTTAAAGCGCCAAAACTCTGGTACACCAATGCTGGCATAGAGGCGATTCTTATCAATATCGGTGTGCGTGATATCGACTTCTACCACTAAATCTGGTGGGGGATCTTGCTCAAAATTAATCCGTCGTCCGGTCACCCGCCCCTGGTTTTGAATGTAGTAAGCATTATCCGGTTCGGCGCTGCGCGCTTGGTTGGGATACTCCAGCGTTGTTGAGCCAATGGACTTAATTTTTAAGCCGAATTCTTCTACCAAAATCCGGATGAACAACCCAATCCACTCTGCAAAACTCTCGTGTTCTTCCAGGGGCATAGTTAGCTCTAACGTGCCGTGGTCGTAGGTCAGCCGGGGCGATCGCCGCTCTCCCAGGGCCTGTTGAATCTGCTGATAGCCCTGCCAGTTGAGCTGGTGAATCGTGACGCGCCGCTCTCCAGAGAGCGCCGATCGCGGGACTGAGAATTGGGGAGCAGTGCTAACCATTTCAGGACTCACCAGGGTAAAGGTTTGGGGAGATCATTGCTCAAACTCTCGAACCAGCAGGCACAGGGACGGTAACTCGTTTTAGCGCCAGATTTTTCTCGAAAATTTCGTCAATGGGGCGCATTTCGCCGTCTTCTGTCATGAACTTGTGATCGGGGGTGGCGCGGAGGGTGGAGCCGTCTTCCAGGGTGTATTCAAAGACCTCTTGCAGCCCGCGCTGGTGCCACTGGGCGATCGCCTGCGTATAGACAAACCCATTCGCATCGACGCTGAATACAGTGCAGGGAAGCTGGCGTTCTACGACTTCACCAATGGCGATCGCCCCATACTCCACGGTCAGAATCTGAGTGTCGTAGCTCAGGCAATACTCGGCAAACTTCACCATCTGGTCAAACAGTTCCGCCGCCACCTTCTTGGGCACGCCGTTCTTCTCTGCGCCTTCGGTGAAGATGCTCTGGTGCTTCTCCATCTCCTCCTTCTTCTTTTTGCCCATCGCCCGCCGCAGCAGGTCGGCTTGCCCCAGCGAATAGCCCCCCATGTCCTGAGCAATTTTCATGATCTGCTCCTGGTAGACCATGATGCCGTAGGTTTCATTCAGGATAGTGGTGAGCAGCTCATGCTCGTATTCGATCCGTTCGCGGCCGTGCTTGCGGTTGATGAACTTGGGAATCAGCCCTGCATCCAGCGGTCCGGGTCGATACAGCGCCAGCACCGAGGAAATATCCTCCAGGCCCGACGGCTTTAGGTCGCGCACGATCTGCCGCATCCCAGAGGATTCCAGTTGGAAGATGCCCTCCAGTTCGCCCCGCGCCAGCAGTTGATAAGTCGCCGGATCGTCCATCGGCAAATTGTCCAGATCAATCTGAATGCCGTGGGTCTTGCCGATCAAATCAACGGCCTTTTGGATCATCGTCAGGTTCTTTAGCCCCAGGAAGTCCATCTTTAGCAGGCCCAGCAGTTCGATGTCTTCCATCGGGTATTGCGTCGTCACGCCGCCTTCCTTGCTGCGTTCCAGTGGCACCACTTCGTCCAGCGGTTCTGCCGAAATCACCACACCTGCTGCATGAACACCGGTTGATTTGTTGGTGCCCTCAATCCGCATGGCCATGTCGATCCAGCGACGGTAGGTGACGGGCGGGTCGCTGCCGGGAACCACGGCATCGCTATCGTATTTCTCCTTGAATTCCGGCGTGGGCGTTTCGTCGGAAATCATCACCTTCAGCTTGGTGGGCTTGCCGCGCACGACGGGAATCATCTTCGCCATCTTGTCGGACTCGCCGTAGGGAATATCCAGCACCCGCGCCACGTCTTTTAGCACGGCTTTGGAGGTCATGCGGTTGTAGGTGATGATTTGTGCCACCCGGTCGGTGCCGTACTTTTCGGTGACGTACTGAATCACCTCGCCCCGACGTTCGATGCAGAAGTCTGTGTCGATATCGGGCATAGACTTGCGCTCCGGGTTCAGGAACCGCTCGAACAGCAAGCCGTGATGCACTGGATCGATATTGGTGATGCCCAGGGAGTAGGCCACCAGCGACCCCGCCGCCGAGCCGCGCCCTGGGCCCACGGGAATGCCATGATCTCGTGCAAACTTGATGTAGTCCCACACCACCAGAAAGTAGCCGTCGAAGCCCATCTGGTGCATCATTTGCAGCTCGTATTCCAGTCGCTCCTGATAGTCTGGGGGGACTTCACGGTAGGTGGCGACCTGGAGGCGCTTGGCTAGCCCAGATCGGGAGGTTTCTTCGAGGTAAGTGGCAGGCGTGTAGCCGTCGGGCACGGGGTAGTTGGGAATGCGCGGTTCACCCAGGATTTTGTAGCCCTCGACCTTTTCGGCCACTTCGAGGGTGGTGGCGATCGCCTCTTCCACCACATCCGGCGGCAGGTGATCGCGGAACAAAAGCCGCATCTCATCGGCGGATTTCAAATACTCCGTGCCCGTGTAGCGCAGCCGCTTCTCTTCCACGATGGATTTGCCCGTTTGGATGCAGAGCAGCGCGTCGTGGGCTTCCACGTCGTAGCAGGAGATATAGTGCGAATCGTTGGTGCAGACCAGCTTGATGTCTAGCTCGCGGGCAATGCGGACGATTTCGGGGTTGACGATGCGCTCTTCTTGCAGCCCGTGGTCTTGAATTTCCAGATAGTAATCGTCGCCAAACACGTCCTTATACCATTGGGCAACGCGCCGCGCCACATCCGGCCGGCCCTGCATAATCGCCTGGGGCACTTCGCCGCCGAGACAGGCGCTAGTGACGATCAGCCCGTCTTTGTACTGCTCTAGCAGTTCCTTGTTGACACAAGGGCGCGAGAAAATGCCCTTGCCTTGCACGCCCTGGAGGTGAGAAATGGTGGTCAGCTTGACGAGATTCTTGTAGCCCTGCGTGTTTTTGGCAAGAACGACCTGGTGATAGCGGGGGCGACGCTCCTGCTTGGTGATGTCGCCGTTGATCACGTACATCTCGTTGCCGATGATGGGCTTGACGGCGTTGTCGCGCTTCTTGCACACCTTGAGGATCTCGATCGCGCCGTACATGACGCCGTGATCCGTAATGGCGATCGCTGGCATTCCTAGCTCGATCGCCCGGTCGATGAGCTGGTCAAGCTGACTCGCGCCGTCTAGCAGGCTATAGTCGCTGTGAATATGCAGACCGACAAAGGACATAACTCAAACCGCAAACAGGGCTGAGCATCAGATTAACACCATCCCTGGATTTTGAAGCGCAATTCTTGTAACGGAAACTCTAGATGTGGAGTCTGTCGATCAAGAAGTGGATAGCGCCAAACCCGTTTCTACATGGCAGTTGCGAGAGATTTTATAGTACTAAGGTATCAAATTTCGACGGGGTTTTCGCGTAAACATGCTCTCGATTTTCCCCCTCTCCGCCGCCAGGGATTTGGGATTAGGATGCGACTGATGCTCCTTTCGCACTGCCTACGTCTAAGTCAATTGAGCGTCGTAGCCGATTTCGACAATGCGATTCCTGGAAGGATCGCTCTGCAAATCGCCCTCTAGCTTGAACCACAGCGCTGCCGCATACTCATCGGGTACACCATAGAACAGCAGGGTGTAGCCCTCTTCTTCGCGGATGCCGTCTGGCGGGCCATAGGTCTGGAGCAGGGTTTGGTGCGAGTCGCCGATGCGAATGCCGGCCCGCGTTGCCAGGTCGGGATTGCGCGTTCTAAAAGAAAAAACCTCAAACGTGCTGCCGTCCAGGCTTTCTAGCAGCTTGATCGTGGTATCCGGAGCATAGCCCAAGATTCGCACCATGCCGCAGCAGGCCCAGTCTTCATCCACCTGGTTCAGGGGTTCCCCAAACCGCTGTCGGACGGCTGACTCTGGAGCCTGGAGCGGAATGCCTGCGATCGCCATTTGCTCAATGGGCAGGGGGGTGCCGAGGGCCTGGGCGACAGGAGCAGGCGGTTCGTTGGGTGCAGGACTGGGAGACGTGCCCCTTGATCCATCTCTCGCATCGGTCTGAGGTTCAGCCTGGGGAACCGGGGCCGACGGGGCAACCCCAGACGTTGGGCTAACCGAGGCTTGTGGCTGCACAGAGGAGCAGCCCACCGAGAGCATCGTGGCGATCGCCAAACTGCCGAAAATTGCTTGAATAGGATGCATGATCATGGGCCTCAACCGCAGTGCTTTAGAGATAGACTTCAGGAACAATAGGGTGACTTCTACACAGTGACTTCTACACAGTGACTTCTACACCCCAGACGACTCATTTCCCGGCTATGTCATCGTCACCAGAGTTCTCGCCATAAGAGTCCTCGCCATAAGAGTCCTCACGAGAATAGTCCCCACGCTAGTCCTTCCCAGCGATCGCCCCCGGTGCCTATACCCGCCCAGCTTGTTTGAGAGAGACCCTACCGGGGCGATCGCGCCTTTAAACCAAGTTCTGTATGTCACGCCAGCGAGACTCTCGCGCCCTTGCCGATGCCAGCGCCCTCCAGCGCATTCGCACCCTGGCCTATCTGCTGGATAACGCGATTCCCATCCCCGGAACGCGCTATCGCATCGGGCTAGACCCGATCATGGGACTGATTCCGGGGGGCGGCGACGTGGTGGGGCTATTTTTGTCAGCCTATCTGGTACTGGAGTGTCTGCGGTTTCGCCTGCCCACGGAAACGCTGTTCCGCATGGTGGGAAACCTCGCCCTAGACAGTATTTTGGGGCTGCTGCCAGGGATGGGCGATTTTTTTGATGCGGTGTGGAAAAGCAACGCCCGCAACCTGGCCCTGCTGGAGGCGCACCTGGCCAACCCCGCCCAGAGTGAGGCAGCCGATCGCCAAACAGTGGCGCTCATCGCGATTGCCGTTGTTGCCATTGTGGGCGGTATTTCGCTGCTGATGGCCTCGCTGCTGAGGGCGCTGCTGGCCGCACTGACGGCCGTGGGCTAGACAAAGCTTTTGGCGGGTCTTCTGAAAAGTTGCTGGAAACCTGCCATAATAATCCAGCCCCTCCAAACTGCTCCCGCCAAACGCTAGATATGGTTGCCGCACCCTATATTTCTGACCTCACGTCCACCACCCCTGAGGTTGATCTGACCTTTCAGCTTCCCGACCCAGAGGATGAGCAGATTTCTGACTACGAGTTTCAGCAGCAGATCGAGGCGGCGTGGCAGGTGTGCGATCGCTTCGATTTGCAGACCGACATCTGGCGCGGGCGCATCTTGAAGACCGTGCGCGATCGCGAAAAGCGCGTTGGCAACGCAGGCGGC
The DNA here is from genome assembly GCF_015272455.1 of Thermoleptolyngbya sp. C42_A2020_037. Classification (NCBI taxonomy): domain Bacteria; kingdom Bacillati; phylum Cyanobacteriota; class Cyanophyceae; order Oculatellales; family Oculatellaceae; genus Thermoleptolyngbya; species Thermoleptolyngbya sp. C42_A2020_037. Next base: position 90,791 of record NZ_JACYLP010000025.1, on the reverse strand, counting down.
GCTGGCTTCTTGCGCTGGCTGGCAGATCAAGAAATCAGCAAAAGCCATGCCTATAACCTGATGGAACTGGCCGACAGCGCCGACCTGCTGCTGCAAGAAGGGCTGCTGGAGCCGCAAGACGTGAGCCAGTTCAGCAAACGCGCCTTTATCGAAACGGCCCAGGCCGCGCCGGAGGTGCAGCAGATGGTGAGCGAGGCCGCGCATCGGGGCGATCGCATCACGCGGCGAGAGGTGCGGCAACTGGCGGACGAGTGGACTGCTGTCACCTCCGACCTGCTGCCCATCGAGGTGAAGGAAAAAGCCGCCGACCACACCCTGCCGACGCGCTATCTGGCTCCGCTGGTGCGCGAAATGGAGAAACTCCCCGAAGCGCACCAGGTTCACCTACGGGACGAAGTAGCAGAGAATCCCGACATCGACACCGTGAAGCAGGTCACCGCCGAGGCCCGCTTTCTGGCGAAATACCTCAACGCGGCAACCCAGGTACAGACGCTTAACCGTGACGGGCTAGATTTAGAGAGCGCTCTGGAAGAAGCGATGCGAATCGGCTGCCTGAACAGCACCGCCGACCTCGTAAACCAGGCGGCCCAACTCGAACAGGCAATCGCCAAGCTTTACACCACCTGGCGGCGCATCGTCAGCCTGTCGGAGCGGGTCTACCTCGACAGCGGCAGCAGCACCCCAAACTTGCGATCGCTCCTGGCGTATCTAACTCCGCTCTCCGGCGAAATTTTGGAACTGCAACTGGGCGACCCGGCCAGCGGCACTTCCCGCCGCATCCGCCTCAAGGTCATGGCTGAAGAGGAGGGCGACCCCGCTGGAGAGTGGGATTAGCAGGCTTTTAGCGTCACCCAGAACCCTGCCCCTCAGACCTTATTACCAGATCCGCCAGCGGCGAATGGGTTCCAGCGTCAACTGCCGCAGGGCAAAACCGACGAGCCGATCGTCTGCCGAGGCGGGGTTGTTTGCATTCAGCGGCAGCGTGTGGCTGAGGCGGAAGGTGAAGCGGACAAAAGGATGGGAACTGCGGAGGGCGATTCCCGAAGGGAAAGTGCGCTGCACCGCTTGCGCGAACGCTTCGCGAATTGCCGGAATCGTGCCCGTCAGCACGCCACCATTGCCCTGGCGCGATTGAACATGCAGCAAAACCGACTGCTGGTTCACCGTCAGTTCCAGGCTATCGAGAACATCGGGGGCGATCGCCTGCTCGATTTCCAGCGTCAGTCGCACATCGGCCTTGCCCGTCAGCGGCCCCGCCAGCGGCAAGTCCAGCACCGACACCGGCCCCGGCCCAGACCAGCGCGTGGTCTCCTGCGGCGAAATGCCGTTAAAGCGACCGTTGCGCCGATGCCAGCCTTCGCCAGAGAGCGGCTGTCGAAAGTCGTAAACGAACCGCTGGCGGGAGAGTCCGGAGAACGTTTCTGGCGGATGCGTCGCCGCATAGTGGCGGGCGTAGTGTTGCTGGAGCGCGGTTTGTACGGCGGTCGGGTCGCTAGCATCTTGCAGGTTTTCGTGCTGGTGCAGCGCCTTGAGCATTTGCTGATATTGCGCGGCAAAGCGGGTTTTGGCGTGGTCATATAGCGCCTGGTCGAGGGCGTTGTGCTGGGCGATCGCCTCGATCACCCCTGGCGACAGACCTTCCCGCCGCGACCGATGCGTCACCACGCGCAGGTTTTGATATTCCGCCGCCGGATACCAACCAAAGCGATAGTTGAGCAACTGCACCGAGGCGTGAAACTGTTCCATCAGCCCCACCCAAGCAAAGCGATCGACACTGGCGCAGGCCGACTGGAGGCAATTCGCCAAGTAATCCCCTTGGGAATCGCCCGCCGACAGCGCCGCCTCATCCCCCTCCAAAATCGCCAACTGCCGCGTCTGAAAATTGCTCGTCCGCTGCTGCACAATGGGGTCGGGATGCAGCACAAAGCCCAACAGGTCGTGTTCCGCCGCCGCCCGCATCAGCACTTCGTATTCCGGCGTTTCCGCAGTGCCGCGCTGAGCCGCCCGCCGAAAAAATTCATACAGCGAGATCACCCGATCCACCGGGTCGCGCAGCACGGTGATGTAGACCGGGCGCGTTAGAAATTGCCGAATCAAATTGTGGCTAAAGTGCCCCCGGATAAAGCGATAGCGGGTCAACAACTGCCGCAACTCGGCGGGCGATCGCCCCTGAGCTGCCGGGTCGAGCGCGGGCAACTGATACGGCCCCGGCGCAATCTGGCGCACGTCGAACTGGGCATCGGCGATCGCCGTCAGGGTAGACCCCGCCGTTTTGGGAATATGAATGTAGCAAAGCTGGTCGGTCGCCGCCAGCGGGCAATACAGCGTCGAGAGAGTCGAGTCGTCCATGCCGCTATTATCAACCGCTGCTGCTATTTTGGATTGGCGATTTTGGATTGGCGATTGATTTTACAGCATTTTCTTGCCTCGTGAGGCACATGCTGCCCTCTCGAGGCAAGGGCTTATTGACCATCCGTGTACCTCACTAGCTTCAAAAACGCTGTAGATTGCCAGTATGCGTCTGTAAGGACTCCAGCAATTTCCTTCGACCGCTCGTAGTGGTGACTTCAGTCGCCCTATTCACCGTTCGTAGTGGTGACTTCTTGTAGTGGTGACTTCAGTCGCCCCATTCACGGCTTCTCGGAGGCAGACTGGGCATAAACTTGCAGACCTTCTTGCCCCCGCGTCCCCCATCTCTCGATGAGGCATCGATCGTTCCGTCCCCGGCCCTGCGATACACTGTTGAAGTTGAGAACCGTTAGGACTAGCAAGGCGCACGGAGCCGCCGGGTTTGGAGAATCGCATCTATGGCGACGTTTTTATTGGAAGTGGGGACGGAAGAACTGCCCGCCGGGTTTGTGGCGAGCGCGATCGCCCAGTGGCAGACGAAAATTCCCGCCAGCCTCAGTGAGCATTTTCTAAATCCCTCAGCGGTGAATGTCTACGGCACGCCGCGCCGTTTGGCAGTGGTGATCGAGGGCTTGCCAGAGCGACAGCCTGATCGGGTCGAAGAGGCCAAGGGCCCGTCGGTGCAGGCGGCGTTTAAGGACGGGCAGCCGACCAAAGCAGCAGAGGGCTTTGCGCGATCGCGCGGCGTGTCGGTCGCAGATTTTGAAATTCGCAAAACCGACAAGGGCGAGTTTGTCTTCGTGCAGCAGACGGTTCCTGGCCGCCCCACAACCGACGTGCTGAAGGAACTCGTGCCCGACTGGATTTTTAAGCTAGAAGGCAAGCGGTTTATGCGCTGGGGCGACGGCGAGCAGCGGTTTTCTCGCCCGATTCGCTGGCTGGTGGCGCTGTGGGATGAGGCCGTGCTGCCGCTGACGCTGGTGAATGGCAGCGAAACCGTGACGAGCGATCGCCTTTCGCAGGGACACCGCATCTTGCACCCCGATCCCGTCAAGATTCCCAGCGCCGCGCTCTACGTCACCACGCTGCGGAAGGCATTCATCGAAGTAGACCCGGACGAGCGTCGTCAGGTGATTCAAGAGCAAACCGTGGCTGCTGCCAAGCGGGTCGGCGGGGTTGCTGCCGTTAACCCCAGCCTGCTGGATGAAGTGGTGGATCTGGTGGAATATCCCACCGCCGTCGTCGGTCAGTTTGACCCGGAGTTTCTGGAGGTGCCCGCCGAGGTGCTGGTAATGGAGATGGAGAGCCACCAGCGCTATTTTCCGGTGCGAAAGTCCGAAAGCTCCCTGGAACTCCTGCCCTACTTCATCACGATTTCCAACGGCGACCCCGCCAAGTCAGACATCATCGCCGAAGGCAACGGGCGCGTGATTCGGGCGCGGCTGTCAGATGGGCGCTATTTCTTTGAGAGCGATCGCAAGCAGCCGCTAGAGAGCTATCTGCCCAAGCTGGAAACCGTCACGTTTCAAGAAGCGCTAGGTTCCATGCGGGCCAAGGGCGATCGCCTCGTTAGCATTGCCGAGCGGCTGTGCGACCAGCTCCAGATCGCGGGCACGGCGAAAAATCATGTCCTGCGGGCGGCGCTGCTGTGCAAGGCGGATCTGGTGACGCAGATGGTGGGCGAGTTTCCAGAACTCCAGGGCGTGATGGGCGAAAAGTATGCCCGCGCCAGTGGGGAGCCGGAGGCCGTAGCCGTGGCGATCGCCGAACATTACCTGCCCAAGGGCGCATCCGACTCGCTGCCGCAAACCCAGACGGGGCAGGTGGTGGGCTTGGCCGATCGGATCGATACGCTAGTGGGCATTTTCAGCCTGGGCATGATTCCCAGCGGCTCCTCCGACCCCTTTGCCCTGCGTCGCGCCGCCAACGCCATTGTCCACATCGCCTGGGGCGCAAACCTGCCGCTAAATCTGGATCGGCTGCTCCAGGACGTGATTGCCGACTATCCCACAGGCACGGTCAAGGATGCCGCCGCGCTGCATCATCAACTCCGCGGCTTTTTCCTGACGCGGATTCGCACACTGCTTCAGGAAGACCAGGGCATTGACTACGATCTGGTGAACGCCGTCGTGGGCGAAAATGACGCTGAATACGGCGATCGCGCGTTGCAGGATGTGCTAGATGTGCGCGATCGCGCCCTGTTCCTCCAGTCCATTCGCAACAACAAAACCCTGGACGCGATTTATGAAACGGTAAATCGCTCGGCGCGGCTGGCTAAGCAGGGCGATCTGGACACTGCTGCGCTTGATCCCAAGCCGCTGATTGACCCGAAGCAGTTCGAGAAGTCTTCGGAGCAGGCATTTTACGACGCGCTGATTCAGCTGGTGCCCGAAACGCAAGCCGCCAAAGCCGAGCGCAATTACCAAAAACTAATCGATGCGCTGGCGAAAGCTGCGCCCGTGGTCAGCCGCTTTTTTGATGGCGAAGACAGCGTGCTGGTGATGGCGGATGACCCGGCCGTGCGCCGAAATCGGCTTAACCTGCTGGGGCTATTGCGAAACCATGCGCGGGTGCTGGCCGACTTTGGGGCGATTGTGAAGTAAGCAAAGCCCCTGAAACCTATCACGGTTTACGCCCATTCGATTCCCCAAACCCTTTTGAAAGTGGGCTTTTCGGAATTCTCCCCTGGTTAAAGGGGCGAGGGGGATCAGGCTCGAAACGCTTCAGCCCATCTGTTCTAAACAGTCTGGTATTGCGCCTGGTAGCCTGGGCGCTACGTAGCCTCTCTCCTCTGTATGTAAAGCCTTCATAAAGCCCGTGCAAAGTACGGAAGAAGTTGTGCTGGCATTACCCGGACGACTGTTTTCTGTCCCGGACGACCGTTTTCTGTCAATGAAAGAAGGAGTGGAATGCGATCGCCCGGTCGAAACGCTTCCGTTTCAATCGCCATGCTGTGAATTCACGACTGTCGTGCTTTCAGCCTTAAAGTTTCACAATTCCGCAGCTTCACATCATTCATTCCACAGTTTCAAAATCTCACAATTTCACGCTAGGTGGTGTGCATATGGTTAGCGTGCCGGGTCAGTCGATGGCCAATCCGCAGGTGGCAAAAGGACTTTGCCGAATCGTCGGGTTTACCTGCATAGCGGGTTTTTTGCTAGATATGAGCGCGATCGCCCTGCCGTTTGGGGCAGGCGAGGCGTGGCGGATTGGCGTATTGCAACAACTGGGCGATCGCAGCATTGTCTTCTTGTTTGGCATTGCCCTACTGCTATACGGCTTTTGGGAAGAGCGATCGCAGCGCAAGCCGCTGGCCTATATCGCGCTGGCCGTTGGTGTACTTTTTCAAATTTGCTGCTTGGTGGTCATCCGCGATGGACTGGTCTTGCAGCAGGCAACCGTGGAAAACATCAGCACTCGCGCTGCCGAAATTCAGACCCAAATTGAGCAAAGCCGCAATCGGGAGTTGCCGCCCAACGTCACCCCAGAGCAGCTTGAGCAGGCCGCCCGCCAAGTCCAGGCCCAGGCAGACTCCCTCAAGCAAAACGCCAAAACGGGCATCACCAAATCCAGCATCGCCAGTGTCGGCAATTTGGTGATTGTGGGGCTGGGGCTGATTGGTCTGGGACGAGTCGGAATGCGATCGCGCCGAAGCTAAATGCTGCTGAATAAAACTTCATGAGCCAAACCAAAAGTCGTAAAAAGCAGCGCCCCATCATTCTCCAGCGTATTCAGTCCAGCATTCGCAATACAATCTTGCCGCTGCTCAAAGACGCAGTGAAAACCTGGCACGGGCGGCTGGTGCTGGCGGGGCTGACGGTCGGGCTATGCTACCTGACGGCGTGGCTACCGGGCTTGATGACTCGCGCCGCGCAAGGGTCAGCAGGTTTGCCGCTCCTCTCGGTCATGGTGTTTTTGGGCTTGCGGCAACTCTGGAAGCGGCGCGATCAGCTTGCCCAAATGTACGCTTCTGAAGAGGATCAGTTTCTCGGACACCTGCTGATTGGTTGCAGCGTCCTGCTGTTTCCCTTTTGTCGATTCGACATTTGGCCACAGTCTATCCTCTGGCTGCTGGCTCTGGCGGGCATTGCCTGTAGCACCTGGGGAGTCAGCTTCTTCTGGCGCTATCCAGTTGCCGTAGGAATGCTGGCGCTTACAGCCTACCCAAAACCCGGCGTAATGGCGCGACTGGTCTGGACAGCGCTCACGCCGCCAGAGTTTTTGGAACGCATCATGGCACAGGCAGGGGCCACAGCGCTGCGAGTCATTGGGCACCCGGCGATCGCCGACGGCAGCATCGTCGCACTTCCCCAGGGCGCAGTGGAGGTCGATTGGGGCTGCAACGGGTTTAGCATGGCATCTACAATGGCCGCTGCTGGGCTGATCATGGGCTTATTTCTAAAGCAGACCTGGCCCAAGGTGCTGGGCATGATGGCGATCGGCGCTGTGCTGGCGCTCATCTTCAACGTACCGCGCATCATGCTGCTGACCATCGCCTCGGTCTATTGGGGCGATGCCGCCTTCAAGTTTTGGCATGGGCACTGGGGCGGACAGCTATTTTCTAGCGTGCTGTTTACGTTCTACTACTACGCAGCGATGGCCCTAGCAAACCGCCGTCGGCCAACTTGAGCCACTGCCCGGTTCAAGCAGCCTCCCTTTAAAGCAGCCTACCCTTTAAAGAGGGCACTGACAGACTTGAGACAGCAAACTTACTGCCCTCATCCCCCAACTCCTTCTCCCAAGTGGGGAGAAGGAGAGCTAGATATGGGGTTGAAGTCCCTCTCCCGCTCTGGGAGAGGGATTTAGGGTGAGGGCTGCAATTGCTGCGTGAAGTAGATTAGTGCCTTAAAGAGGCTCTAAACAGGCGCGGATCGTGGCTCTACGGCGCAAAAACGATTCGCGCCATTCTGTTATGTCAGGTCGTTCATGTCAGGTTGTTCGTAGGATTCGCAAGACAGGAATGGCTTGAATTGTTAAGGTTTACGACTATCCTGTGGGTCGGCATTGACAGAACCTCGAAAAACGGTAACAATGAATACAGAATTAATTCAATGCCTGATTTGCAGCACTAATTTGCCGCTCTGAAACAGCGCTAGCCGTGTGTTGGAGAGTGCGCTACAACGTTTAATCTGCAACCCTCCGGTGACCGAATTAGTCAAATCGGGTCATTCGATTACCAGCAATTCTTTTTGAGTGTCTTGAGAGGTCACTATGCAACTTCATTATCGTGGTGCGACCTATGAACCCGCCAACAACGCCGTTGAAGGGTGGGAAGGCGAGGTCATTGGCAAGTATCGGGGTGTCCCCGTCCGCCAGCATCAGTTTCGGAATGTTCCCAACCAGCCCATCGATCTGCGTTTGAAGTATCGCGGCGCTTGGGTCAAGTAGCGCTAGGCTTTTTCCGTTTGGCAAGTTTGGATTAGCAACTGTGGCGAAACCAAGGCACCCTCCGGGGTGCTTTTTTTGTGGCACTTTTTATGGCACTGTTTGTTGTGCTTGTTGTTGTTGTACTTATTGTTGTACCTCAGAACTGTGCTTGCCCTCATCCCTTTGCCTGTTTTAGGTTGCGGCCAGTTCTTGCAATAATTCCACATGCTTGGGCAATAGGATACTTTGAGAGTAGCGTTCGACGATCGTTTGACGTGCAGCGTCTCGGATGTGCTGCATGTCTTTTCTGTGTTCGAGTGCATCACAAATGCGATCGCCAATTTGTTCTATCGCAAAGAAATCGACCAGTAGCCCATTCACCCCGTCTTGCATCATTTCGCGGACAGGCGGCGTGTCGGACGCGACGATCAGACAGCCCGATGCCATTGCTTCCATAAAAGACCACGACAGCACAAAGGGGCGAGTCAGATAAACATGCACCGACGATGCCCGCAGCACCAGTTTATACAGCCCGTAAGGTAAGTTGCCGACGAAATGCACCCGCGACAAATCCAGTGGCACTTGCTTTAGCATGTAGTCCTTAAAACTATTGCCTTCGGGGGCGGCAGGGCCGTAGGCAATGCGGTCGGCGGCGACAATCACCACATGAGCCTTTGGGCGGCGCTCTAGCACCAGCCCCAACGCCTGCATAAACTGCGGGAACCCCCGGTAGGCATCCATACCGCGAGAGACGTAGGTGATGATCTCTTCCTCTTCGGACAGATCTAGAAGCGTCTCGCCTCGTTCATTGACGAGCAGCATTTTTTGCGCTGGGTCGGGGAAGAAGTAGTCTGTATCTACGCCATCGTGGAGGACAGAAATTTTGGAGTGAAATTCTGGCGGAAACTGGTCGCGCTGCCAGAGCGTTGGAGCCAAGCCGCGATCGCAGCTATAGAGGTCAACCAGCATTGGCGCATTGCCCGCACGAATCCGCAGCACATCATCTGGGGTCATAGGAAAGGCGGGGTCAAAGTCGGCATCGCTGCCATGCGCCTGCCCAAACCATTCGCAATAGGCCAGATAGCCCGCATCGGGAAATGCATCTTTAATAAACATGCCCACGCCCCAGCCCGAATGGGCGCTGACCACATCCGGCACAAAGCCTGACGCTTTGAGTTGCTCTGCCAACCGATACACCGCTTGTCCGTGCAAAACAGCGCTTTCGTAATTGCGGACGTAATGGTGGATATTGGGCGTTGGCTCTCGCGAGGGGGCAAAGTTGACCTTGTGGACTCCGGCAAGCTGCACGTTTTCCGTGTGCTTGGTGCCAAAGACGACCGTGTTATTGGGGTCAGCGGCTAGGAGTTGCGACAGGTGCAAGTATTGCGCCGGAAAGTTGTTGTGCAAAAAGAGGACGCGCATCTGGGTGCTTTTGGGGCTGAAGGCAGAGGTCTAGTTCTGAATGAGTCACTGCAATTTTGGCATATCTGCCCCCCAACCCTGGCGTTTTGTTCTCTTGGGTCTTGTATCAGTTCTTGATTTTGGATTCGCTCTCGATTTTGGATTTGCGCTTTGGATAGCCAGTCGAGCATGTGCGGAGCTTTCAGTAATCTCGTTCTTAGCCCCAGATTATAGGAGGGTTGGCTGAGCAATCCAAAGTCGCCTATCTACGTAAAATCCAAGCTCGGCTTTAGTGCTATGTCATAGCTAGAACTTAGGTTGGTAGTAAGCGCTTTAGCGCTGAAGCGCTCACTACGAGCCAAGGCATCACCCTAAAACTAAACCATGACACTGCACTAGGGATAGATCCGATATTCCAACACGTCCAGCATTCGCCCGCTCAGGTTCATCTGCGTATACTCGCCCACGATGCGCCCGCCCAGGTGTTCGGCTAGCTTGCGACTGGCGAGGTTGCGCCGATCGACGGGATAGCGTAGACATTCATAGTCCAGATGCTCGTCTGCCCAGGCTTTGAGGCGGGCGATCGCCTCTTTCCCAAAGCCCTGGCCTTGGGCCGCCTCCTTCAGCCAGATGCCCAACTCTGGCGTGGGGGTTTGGATTTGAGTCATGCCGCACAGTCCCAGAAACTCTGCGGTTTCTCGTCGCCGGATGGTGAGGTGCAGATCTGTACCACTGGTATTTTGCTTGACCGCATGGCTGAGAAACTCGTCGGTTTCGCTAATCTCTTGGGGGGGCTTGGGATACATAAAGGTGGCGATCGCCGCAGTAAACTCCTGAAACACTGCCAAACGGTCATCCCGCGACACGGGTTCCAGCCACAGCCGCGCTGTCTCCAGCCGTTCCCCACTATTCCACCACCCCATTTTCCCAGCACTCCCCTAGCTGTGGATTCGCGGCTCTGGATGCAGCGTCGCTAGTAGCGCACTTTCGACCTCTGCTAGTTCTGCCAGCCGTTGGTTCACGGTGTCTGGGTCAAAATAGGTTGCCGCCAGCGTCCAATACGCGCCATAGTGCCGCGCCTCCGAAGCCATTAGCCCGCGATAAAACTGCGCTAATTCTGCATCGGGGCAGTGTTGGGCCAATAGCCCCAGCCGCTCGTGGCTGCGAGCCTCGATCAGCGCCGACACTAGCAGCGAATCTAGCATTCGGTGTGGCTCTTGGCGGCGAATTTGGCTGGATAGGCCCGCGCCGTAGGGGGGAGCCGATAGGGGAGCCAGGGCCACGCCGCGCCGATCAAGCCACTGGTTCACCAGTTCAAAATGCTCCAATTCTTCCTGGGCGATCGCCGTCAGGCTCCGCACCAGCTTGGCACTAGAGGGATAGCGAAACATCAGGTTCAGCGCTACGCCCGCCGCCTTGCGCTCGCAGTGGGAATGGTCGAGCAGGATGGTGTCGAGATGGGCGATCGCCTGCTCGACCCAAGCGACCGAAGTCGGCTCCTTGAGAAACTTAATGGTCTTAACAGCCTGCATAGATTCCGTGAAACACTAACAAGAACGCTGCGTGACAGGGTGTTGGAATGACCCAATGAGGAGAAGGCAGCAAGCCAGGGCCAAGCCCTCTTCGTTCTTCCCTCTTCGTTCTTCCCTCTTCGCTCTTCGTTCTTCGTTCTTTCCTCATCCTCCCACCGCCTCCACTCGGCGCGATCGCAGTTCCAGATACAGCAGCAGCGCGTTCACATCAGCCGGATTCACGCCGCCAATCCGCGCCGCCTGCCCAATCGTCAGCGGGCGCACCTGCGACAGTTTTTCGCGAGATTCTTTGGAAAGCGTGTCGATGCTGTGATAATCCAGATCCGGCGGCAGGGGCCGGTTTGCCTGCCGAGCAATCTGGTCGATCTGGTTTTGCTGCCGCTGCAAATAGCCAGAATACTTAATATCAATCTCTGCGCCCTCCCGTTCGGCACGACTGAGGTCGGGATTGCCCAAGCCGTAGCGCTCCAAATTCCCATAGTGGAAACCGGGTCGGCGCAATAGATCCGCCAGCGTGATGGAGCCTTTGATGGCCTGCTGCGTGTCAGCATAGATTTGCTGGCCCAAATCGTCGTGTTCCTTGATGCGGGTAGCGTGCAGCCGCTCTTTTTCGGCAGTGATGTGCGCCTGCTTGCGGGTGAACAAGTCCCAGCGGCGATCGTCGATCAGCCCAATTTCTCGGCCCAAGGGTGTGAGGCGCTGATCGGCATTGTCCGATCGCAGCACCAGCCGATACTCCGAGCGCGAGGTCAGCATCCGATACGGTTCCCGCAGATCTTTGGTACACAGGTCGTCGATCAGCGTACCAAGGTAGCTCTGCTCACGCGGGAAGATCAGCATGGCTTCGCTGCGACAGAATCGAGCTGCGTTAATGCCTGCCACCAGTCCTTGGGCCGCGGCTTCCTCATACCCGGTCGTGCCGTTCACCTGACCCGCACAAAACAGCCCTTCGACTTTTTTGGTCATCAGCGTGGGATAGCACTGGGTGGCAGGCAGATAGTCGTATTCCACCGCATAGGCGGGACGCAGCATGGCGCAGTTTTCCAAACCGGGGAGCGATCGCAACATTTGGATTTGCAGCGCCTCTGGCAGCCCGGTAGAAAAACCCTGGATATAAAGTTCAGGAATATCGCGCCCTTCGGGTTCAATGAAAATCTGGTGCGATTCCTTGTCGGCAAAGCGCACGATTTTGTCTTCAATGCTGGGGCAATAGCGCGGCCCCTTCGCATCCACCCAGCCGCCATAGACGGGCGACAGATGCAGATTTTCGCGAATGAGTCGATGGGTTTCTGCGGTGGTGCGCGTCAGATAGCAGCACAGTTGCTCCCGCTCAACCCACACCTCCGGGTCGAAGCTGAACCAGCGCACATCGTCATCACCGGGCTGCGGCTCCAGTCGAGAATAATCCACTGAGCGCCGATCCACTCGCGCCGGAGTTCCGGTTTTCAGCCGCCCGGTTTCAAAGCCAAGGCGATTCAGCGTGTCGGTCAGCCCTGTGGCGGCAAACTCGCCTGCCCGTCCGGCTGGCATGGATTTGTTCCCCACCCAGATGATGCCGCCCAAAAACGTGCCCGTCGTCAGCACCACCGCTTTGCAGGCAAAGGCCACGCCAAAGTAGGTTTGCACGCCGACAACTTCCTCGTTTTTGCCCAGGATCAAATCCGTCACCATGCCCTCGCGCAGGGTCAGGTTTTCCTGATTTTCTACAATGCCGCGCATGACGGCTGCGTATTCCCGCTTATCGGTCTGCGCTCGCAGCGCCCACACCGCCGGCCCGCGCGATACATTTAGCACGCGCTTTTGCAGATAGGTTCGATCGGCCATTTTGCCAATTTCGCCGCCAAGGGCATCGACTTCATGGGTCAGTTGCGACTTGGCCGGGCCGCCCACGGCTGGGTTGCAGGGTTGCCAGCCAATTTTGTCCAGGTTCAGCGTGAGCAGCAGCGTCCGACAGCCGAGCCGGGCCGCCGCCAGCGCCGCCTCGCAGCCAGCATGGCCTGCACCCACAACCACGACATCAAACGCATCTTGAAAATCGACCAAGCTCTGAAGATCCACGGCAAGATTGAACAGATTACGTCAAGCGGAGATTGCACGACAAGAATTTGCAGCGCAGGGGATGGAATGGCGAACGGGCAGTAGAAAGCTTCAAACGTAAAGTTCCAAACCCAGCGTTGCTCCACTCTCGATCCTACAGCGATTCTCCAGCGTGTGCAGGGGTTTAACCCAGTCGGGCATAAGTCGGGCGATCGCCCTGTCCACTCTCCTGCGTTCAGACAATAGCCCATTCGATTTGTGATAAATATCACCAGCACTTAAAAAATGCCCGTACAAACCCAGCAAAAACCTGTACCGAGTAGATTTCTTAATGCAATCAGTTGCACAATTCATACATTCTAATTTCGCTTTCAATTCTGCTGAGAACTCGCGAATTCCTTCTTTCTCTGGGCGATCATGTGGCAATTCCGGCGTGCTGAAGAATCCGATGGTAGAAGCCTGATTAGAATAGGACGTTTTGCGTAGAGAATTGCGCGGTTGTAATGAGGACAAAATCAGAGGCCCCGCTTCAAGTTCATTCAGAGACACCAACTTCTATACGTAAGTACGTAGAACAAGATTGGTGCGTTATCTGTACAGTCATGAATTACCGCTCAGAGCGCTGACAGCGGGAAATCCGAAGTTCGGATCGATACTCCGTACAAGCATGGGTATAAGCATATATGTCTCTAATGATGCGGGAGTACGAAAAGCCATTATGCATAATTCACAGTCAATTCAAACTGCTTGAAGCGCCGAAACCCTTGATATTGCGGACGGGCGATCGCCCTCAGCGTATTTTTTACCTGACGGTTGAAGGATATTGTCTGCTAATCTCCGTGTAGTTTGTGAGTTGTTCACTCCGTAAATTCCTGGGGCAACTCTACAGAAAAACAGCACGCTCTTGAATCGGGAGATTCCGTGTCATCTCAGATTTAAAAGTGTCTTTAACAACTGCGTGTTGAAAGTCAAAAAAGTTCGTTTGAAGGACATATAAAGACAAGAATAAGTCCTCACATACACTTCATAGAAACTAACTCCAGTCTCCCAAAGAAGAATGCTATGTTCAAATTACGAGCCATCTAGGCACTTGATTTCGAGAAATCCGGGGCTTTGATAGCGTTTGATAGTGGCAAATAGCAGACCGCAGGGCACTGCCAGGGGACTCTCAGATTTCGACTCAGTTGGCAACTTTAACTCATCCAGCAATCCAACTTTGTTGACTCACCTTGAGTTGTTTGTTCGCAAGTTCAATCCACAATTTGGGAATCCTGGAGATAGTCCGTTGGACTGAAGTGATTGAGTCGCTACTTAAATCCGCATCGAGTCAGCAACTCCCTCGAATCAATGGCTGACGGCTTTGCCAAAGTGTTTGACGTACTTATATTTGGTCTGTTTACGCTCCGGGTCTTCGTTGGCGTTCACTAAGTTTCTACTGGTCCTTTGTTCGGCGCAGGAGTGCGATTTTCAAACATGGAACCCAATTCTGTTCGATATCAGCCCGTTAATCCCGATGTGGGTGTTTATGACTGCGAGGTTCACCTCAAGTTTCGCCTGATCGAGGAGAAAGGAGCCTTGGGCAACCGAGAACACTTGCTCGACACCTTGCTGGATGCCTTTGCCTGTGGTGCGGATGAATACCTAGAACCCATCGAGGTAGAAGTGTCGGCTCAAGAGGTTCCCGAAGTCAACGCTTCGCCGCAAATGCGCCGCCAGTTGATTCGGCTGAGAAACTCCAGCGACGCAAGCTAGCCAAGCAGAACTGGCTAGTGCGGACAGAACTCTGAGATTTTGACGCTTCAGCAACTGTGAGCTTCCAGAGGAGGCTCTAGGTGAGCCTCTGGGAACTGCGGTGTTCGAGAGTGTGGCGATCGCCCTCCAGTCTCCCATCGCCCAAGTTCCCGCCTGTTGACGACTTCCTCCCGTCCAATTGTGCCTGCCCAGCTATGTCACTGGCTGCAAGTGAGCTTCCAGATTAACCGGATGGCACGTCAATGCCAGATTCCAGATTAATGCCGGATTTATGAAAAAGGTGTTGACATTCGCAACTTCCATTCGCTAGTCTAGTTTAGGTCTGGGACACGCCCCCATCGTCTAGAGGCCTAGGACACCTCCCTTTCACGGAGGCGACGGGGATTCGAATTCCCCTGGGGGTATCCCGCTAACGGTTGGTAAACGAGTTAAAGCCTCTCTGGAGTGAACCTCAGGGGGGCTTTATGGTTTTGAGACTCGATTGACTTAGCTACAGCATTTTCTTGCGGGGTGAGGCACATGCTGCCCTCACGAGGCAAGGGCTTATTGACCATCCGTGTGCCTCACTAGCTTCAAAAACGCTGTAGATTGACCTAGATTGAGAACAGACGATTTGCAAATTTTCGCTACAGCCTGTGCAACCTCGGCCACACGATAAGCAAAGCAGCAAGCTTATCTAAAAATTGCGCGGGTCGGGCGTTTTGCGGTTTCTTGCCCGATCTTCTGCCTGCCAGGGAAATGTAACGGTATGCTAAGAAAAGTGAGCTACGGAACTCACAGTTGCCAGGTTTACTCCCCCCCTCCCCCCTTGCCGTTACTCAGGTGAGCGTCATGGCTTTCTTTGGAGCGCTTTGGAAACTTTTACCGCAGGGGCGATCGCTCGTTCGTCCTGTCACGTGCCTGCTGTTGGGACTGCTGTTAGGTTTGGGGACTTGGTTTGCGTCGCCTGTTCCGACTGCGCTGGCGCTGGGTGGTCCGCAGCCCCCGCTTGACCAACCCGCTCCGGAGTTTTCCTTGCCCACCAACGTCGGCGACGGCACAGTTTCTCTGGCAGACTATCGCGGTAAGTGGGTCGTGGTGTATTTCTACCCCAAGGACTTTACGTCGGGCTGCACGCTAGAGGCACAGCGATTTCAGCGGGACCTGCCGCAATATCAGGCTCGCAACGCGCAGATTTTGGGCATCAGCGTAGACGATGTGGATTCTCACCGAGAATTTTGTGACTCTGAAGGGCTGAAGTTTCCCCTGTTAGCAGATACGACGGGTGCGGTGAGCAAGGCCTACGGTTCCTGGTTGGGCACTATGTCGCTTCGGCACACCTACTTGATAGACCCGGACGGCATTTTGCGGGAGCGGTTTTTGGGTGTCAATCCGGCCGTTCACAGCCGCGAGGTGCTGGCAAGACTGGACGAACTGCAAAAAACAGCCAGTTAATCCGCCAGTTAATCTGAGCATTTCTAATCAGAACGCTTGTATTGCTTTGCTGACCTAAGGTAGGATTTGGAGCAGACTGGGGGATTATTGGGAACCTCACTGCGGCCTTTTATGCTCGACTTGACCAAGCTTGCCCGCCAGATGCAAGGCATTAGCCAGCATCTCACTGCGGAGTCAATCGCCGCCCGCCAGCGGCTAGAACGGGCTGAAGCGCTATTGCAGGACGTGCAAGGGCAGCAGGCAGAATTGGTCACCCGCCAGCAGGAATGGGGCGATCGCCTAGGGTTTTCTGCTGCTCGTCCCGTGGAGCCGCTAAACACGCGCCTCCCCATTGCCCCGGCCCCCCGGCTGCATACCGTTTTGGCGACCGATGGCTCCCAAATTGCCCCCAGCCATCATGAGATCGCCTATTGCTATTTGATTAACGTCGGGCGCGTGGTGCTGCACTACGGGCAAAACCGCTATCCCTTGCTGGACAGCCAGCCGGAGGTGTTTTACCGACCTGAAGACCTGTACGTATCTCGCCAGTGGGGCATCCGCACTGAAGAATGGATGGGGCTGCGGCGCACGGTGTCGGAGGCGGCGGTGCTGGCAGAACTGGGCGAAGGAGAGAAGGCTGAGGCTCCAGAGATGCCCGCGCTGGCTATGGTAGACGGGTCGCTGATTCACTGGTTTTTGGAGCCGCTGCCAACGGAAGCCCGCGATCGCCTGCTGCCGCCCATCCTGGAAGCGTGGGAACGGCTGCGAGCAGCCCGCATTCCGCTGGTGGGCTACCTCAGCGCTGCCCGCAGCAGTGAAGCGCTGAATTTCCTACGGCTACACACCTGCCCCCATCCCCATCCCGACTGCCTCACTCACTGTCCGGGAAAGACCGAGGACGCGCCCTGTCAGGTGTTTGCGCCGCTGCGCGATACAGCGCTGTGGAATCTGCTGCTGCAACCCGGAGAGCGCAGCCCCTTGTGGCGCAGTTCCTCCCGCATTTTGGAGCTATACGGCCCGCACCATGTTTACTTTTGCTATGTCAACGTGGGCGCAGAGATTGCCCGCATCGACCTGCCGCAGTGGGTCGCAGAAGATGCCGCCTTGCTCAACAGCGCCCTCAGCCTGACGCTGGCCCAGGTGCAGAAGGGCTATGGCTATCCCGTAGCGCTCGCCGAAGCCCACAACCAAGCTGTGGTGCGTGGGGGCGATCGCGCTCGGTTTTTTGCGCTGCTTGAGCGGGAAATGATCCGCGCCGGGCTGAAAAATATTGGAACCTCCTACAAAGAGGCACGCAAACGCGGCAGCATTGCCTAATCCAGACAGTAGGTCACGCGGGCTAATCAGGCGATCGCCGCTAGTTTCGCGTCTTCTTTTTCCAGAGGCAGCAGGAACCAAAACTTTGCACCCGCCTTGGGACGGCTGTCTACTAGAATTTTGCTGCCGTGGGCCTGGAGAATTCGCTGGCAGAGGTATAGACCCAGCCCCAAGCCCTGTCGAGCATTTGAACCCCGCTGATGCAGACCAAACAGCCGCTGGCATTGATCCTGAGGAATCCCGATGCCGTTGTCCTGCACGCTAAAGCAAACCGAATCGTTTTCCTGACGCAGTTCCACCGTCAACTGAATCCCTGGCGGATTGTGCTTCAGGGCATTGACCAGAAGGTTTTCTAACACGTCCCACAGTCGCTTGGGATCGCCCTTGACGGGGGGCAACTCCGGATCAATCTTGCAAAGGACTGTGGCTCGCGACTTTTTGAGCAGTGGCTCCAAATCCTTGATTACCTCTTGCACCAGCTCATCGAGACGCAAAGACTGGGGCTGAATCGCCAGGTATGCATCTGGTTCGGCGTGGGCGCTCAGCATGGCGTTGATCAGGCCGAGATAGCAATCGACTCCCTGAGCCATGCGTTCTAGCTCAGAACGAGAGACTGAAACCAAGTCCGCATCTGGACTCTGGGGACAGGTCGTCCCCTTGAGCAAGTTCCCAAACACCATCTGCATCCCCAGGACAGGATTTCGCAGATCATGGGCGATCGCATGCATCACATCCCGCAGCGTCTGAACTGCACACTGACGGCTAAGGACTTCTTGCTGGAGGCGCTGGTTTTGAGAGCGTACCTGCTGCTGCAACGCCTGGAGCGACATCAGAATGCGAATTCTAGACTGCAACATCTGGGTGAACAGCGGCTTCACTAAGACATCAGACACGCCAGGATAAAGCTGGTCGGGATTGCTGGTCGGCGGCAGCAGCAGCAGAACAGGAATGCTGCTCGTGTTTGGATTGGACTGAAGTTGGCGGCAGGTTTCCAGGGCGATCGCCTCAGATTCGGCATCCAAGAGAATCAGCGCGGGCTGGATTTGAGCAGCCTCGGCGATTGCCCCTTCGCCCGGTTCACAAACCGACAATTTGAACCCCGTTCCATCTAATGCATCCGACGCTTTGACCGACGTTTCTGGGTCATGCTGAATTAGTAAGACGATGCCAGGTTCCATTGTCAAACGCTTGCTCCAACTCATGCCACTTGTTAGAAATTTCGCTTTAACTGCACTAATTGCACTAACTGCACTAATTGCACTGCTTTAACGGCACTGCTTTAATGGCGCTGCTTTCATTGCGACTCTGATTGCACTTCAGAAGCAATGGCTCAGTCCCCGACAAAAGCGTCTCAGACGGGCTTGCTCACCGCCCAGCGCTTTACGGTTGGCTTCATAATACTGTTCGGTATTCGGGAAAGCCCTCACCTAACAGGGTGTTTTTTGCAGCAAAATGCGGAATCTAGAGGGTGCGTTGTGAAGGGGACGGGCTGCGGTTCGCGTGTGTCCAGATTGCGTCCAGATTGCGTCCAGATTAAAACTGGTGGCTAGTTTCTCCAACGCCCGCTCCAATATCATTTTTCAGAATTATCATTTTTCCAGAATTAATGTGACCGGGCCATCGTTCTCAATCGACACCTGCATCATCGCGCCAAATCGCCCCGTCTCTACGCGCAGCCCGCTCTGGCGAAGCTTTTCGACAAACTGGTGATACAGGGCCTCGGCGAGCGGGGGAGCCGCGGCCTGATCAAACGACGGTCGTCGCCCCTTGCGACAGTCGCCATACAAGGTGAACTGGCTAATCACCAGCAGGTCTCCACCAACATCCAGCACCGACTGGTCAAATTTGCCGTCACCATTGGAAAATACCCGCAATTCCAAACACTTGCGCGTCATCCAATCCAGTTCCGCCTCGGTGTCTGTACTGGCGATGCCGACCAGCAGATTCAGCCCGCGCCCAATCTGCCCTACAACTTTGCCCGCTACCGTAACCTGTGATGACGACACCCGCTGCAACACGACCCGCATTTTCCCGACTCCTTGCTGTTCCAGAACGGCTCTCTGCTGGAATACTGTCCGAAATACTGTCCGAACTGTCTGAACCCTGTTTGAACCTTACTTGAACCTTGCTTGAACCTTGCTTGAAGACCACTGCTTCTATGCAGAACCCTGATTTTGCATGGCATCATAGGAGATTCGTGTAATTTTTCCTCTGTTCGCACAACGCTCTCTCAATCATGCTCAGTGCCAGTCTAATCGTCCAAGCAGAACACGCCCTCCAGCCTACCTTTGCCCGCATCGATGCCCAGGTAAAAGCGAACCTGCGGCGGGTGCTAGATGCCTTTCGGCATCACGGCGTAGGGGTTCATCACTTTGCCAGCGTCAGCGGCTATGGGCATGGCGATTTGGGACGGCAGGTGATGGATCGGGTGTTTGCCCAGGTGATGGGGGCAGAGGCGGCGGCGGTGCGGGTGCAGTTTGTGTCGGGGACGCACGCGATCGCCTCTGCGCTGTTTGGGGTGCTGCGGCCGGGGGACGAACTGCTGGCGGTGGCGGGCGCACCCTACGACACGCTGGAGGAGGTCATCGGATTGCGGGGCGAGGGGCAGGGGTCGCTGAAGGACTTTGGCGTGTCCTATCGGCAGTTGGAGTTGACCCCAGAAGGGGCGATCGCCTGGCCAGATTTGGCCACTGCAATTCGCCCGGAGACCAAACTGGTGCTGATCCAGCGCTCCTGCGGCTATTCCTGGCGGCAAAGCTTGTCGATTGACGACATCGCCAAGATTATCCACTTGGTTAAGCAGCAAAATCCTGATACCGTCTGCTTTGTGGACAACTGCTACGGCGAGTTTGTGGCAGACTGCGAACCGCCCACCGTCGGGGCAGACCTGATCGCCGGGTCGCTGATCAAAAATCCCGGCGGCACGATCGTCACCGCAGGCGGCTACGTGGCCGGCCGGGCGGATTTGGTAGAAAAAGCCTGCTGTCGGCTCACGTCCCCCGGCATCGGCAGTGAGGGCGGCACCACCTTTGACCAAAATCGGCTGCTGTTTCAGGGGCTATTCCTAGCGCCACAGATGGTGGGCGAGGCGATGAAGGGCAACCACCTGACGAGCTATGTGTTTCACCAGTTGGGCTATCCAGTGAATCCGCTGCCCAATGCGCCCCGCCGCGATGTGATCCAGGCGATTCGCCTCGGCTCACCCGAAAAGGTCATTGCCTTTTGCAAGGCGATCCAGGAATATTCCCCCATTGGGTCGTACCTCAGTCCCGTGCCTGCGGAAATGCCCGGTTATGAGAGCGAGCTAGTGATGGCAGGCGGCACGTTTATCGACGGCAGCACGTCGGAATTTTCTGCCGATGGGCCGCTGCGGGAGCCGTACACGGTCTTTTGCCAGGGGGGAACCCACTGGACCCATGTGGCGATCGCCCTCGAAGCCGCCATTGCAGCCGTTGGCCCAAAAACCTGACCCAAAACCTAAAATTCATGCCCACGGTCGGGCGCAGTTTACATGCAAAGAACCTGGAAGACAAAGCCAAACACAAAAATTGCTCTATTTTGGGCCATCCTGGGCGCGTTGGGGGCGCTGGCTGCTTTTCCCTACCTGATGGCGATCGCCCCTCTGCCTAAGGATCTGGCGGTGCCGCTGTCGGTCGTCGCCCTGGGGCAGGCTATCCAAACCGGCCTGGTGTTGTGGCCGTTGGGCTGGCTGGGGCTGCGGCTGGGGCGATCGCTAGAATTGGATTCACCACTGGCTCGCGCCTGGCTAACGGGCAGTCCCGCGCCCCCTGTGCCCCGTCATCGCTGGCTCGGCGTTGCCCTCCTCGGCTGTTTGGGCGGGCTGGCAATTCTGGGACTGGACATCCTGTTTCAGCCGTGGATGCCAGACCCGCTGGCGGGTTCTGCCGCCACCCTGCCCCAGGTGGATCTGTGGAAAGGGCTACTGGCCAGCATTTACGGCGGAATCACCGAAGAACTGTGGCTGCGGCTGGGGCTGATGACCCTGATTGCCTGGACACTGTGGCGGCTGGCAGCACGTCCCGCATCGCTACCCAGTTGGATATTCGGGATGGCGATCGCCCTCTCGTCGCTGCTGTTTGGGCTAGGGCATTTGCCCGCCGCCGCCGCAGTCTGGCCGCTGACGGGGGTGGTGATTGGGCGATCGCTGCTGCTAAACGGGCTGCTGGGACTCGTCTTTGGGGCGCTTTACTGGAAGCTTGGGCTAGAGGCGGCAATGCTGGCTCATTTTTGTGCAGACTTGGCGCTGCGGGGGGTCGCGAGTAGCTAGCCGCAGCCCCCAAATTATCCAAGCTAACCCAAATTAATTGATGGCAACGGCTCGAAGAGGAGCGTAGCGGCAAGCTGAATTAGCTCCTGCGGCGGAATTCCCCTGGGCAGACTGGCCAGCCGCACAATGGTTTGCCCCGGAAACTGCGCCGTGGGAATCTCCTGATCCGGCACGTAGCGGTTATGCACTAGATAGGTCTGCTGAATGCCCAGCGCCCTGAGCGAATCCGTCAGGCGGGCCGCTTCTGCCAGGATCGCCGACTGGTTTTGCGCCACGCCGATAAATTCTGTAAAGCTGGGATCTTTCAGCAGCTTTTGCGCCTTCACCACGCGCTGCCGCAGCGTCCGCAGGCGGCTCATCAAATCCACCCGCCCCACCACGTCCTGATATTTCAGCCAGAGCTTAAAAATCCAGCCGAGCCAATCGTTCAGCGCCATCGGCATTTCCAAAAAGCGCAGCAGGTGCCCGGTCGGAGCCGTGTCCAGAATCACCAAATCCTGGCTGCCGTCCTCTAGCAGGTCAATCACGGCGATCAGCGCCAGCATTTCGTCAATCCCTGGGAGCGCCTGGGATACAATCTGCCGCCACGCCTGCGGCCCGTAGGCGATTTGCAGTGCGTCGTCGCCCGTGTCGCCGCTCATCATCTCCGCCAATTCCCACAGGTAGTCTTCACGGAACTGATGCAGCAGGGTGTCTGCATCGATTTCCTGGGCGCTGAGGTTGGGCAAAAGATCAGTCGGATCATGCCCCAGAACGGTTCCAAAGGCATCGCCCAAGGAATGGGCCGGGTCGATGGAGATGACCCGCACCCGCTGCTGGGGATGGCGTTGGGCCATGCCCTGGGCGATCGCCCCTGAGAGGGTTGTCTTCCCGACTCCACCCTTGCCGCCGATGATCAGAAGACGACGGTGGAGGTCTAAAAAATCGGGAAGCGATGGCGGAATCGGGTGAAGGGTCGATGGCGCGACGGGTGGCGAAACCGGGGGCAGTGGCGCGAGGGTATGGGGCAGGAGTTGGGGCAGGAGCCTGTCGAGGGCTTCGAGGCCGACGGGTTCGGTGGGCTGCTGGGGCAGGATGAGCAGCGGAGGGTCGGGGCAGAGGGCGGCGAACTTTTCCAGGAGGTCGGCCTGTTCGCAGAGGCGATTCCCATAGGGATCGCTGCGCGAATCGCCCTCACTGGGCTGGCTGTCGGACAAGACGCGATTGACAACAATGCCGCCAATGGGAATGTGGAGCGTGTCGAGGGACTCCAGAAACCGTCGGGTTTCCTGGTAGCTCATCGGTTCCGGGATGGCGACAGCAAGGCAGGCAGTGCGGGTGGCATCTTGCAGCAGGGCGCGACCGTGGGATAGGCGCGTTTGCATCTCTGCCAAAAACTCATCGGCTGCGTCGGCGGCGTGCGTCCCGGCGAAGGTCTGCTGCATGACTCGATGCTTTTCCTGAAACAGGCTGAGGGCGGCCAGGAACTGATCCAAAAAGTCCATCAGCCCAAACAGGTTTAGCGTGTGCCCGCTGGGGGCCATGTCTACTACAATTCGGTCGCTCTCGCCGTCTTCCAGGATGCGCTGAATCTCCAGCAAGCTCATGAGTTCGTCCAGCCCCGGAAAGCCGAGATCCCACACGGGGCTGAGGTCTGCGCCTTCGACAAAGCTGCCGCGTTCCACCAATAGCTCCAGCACCGACCCGTAGCGGGCTTTAAACTTTGCCAGCAGGGCTGCCGCATCCAGGGCGCGGGTCTGGACGTTTGGCAAATCAGCGAGCGATCGCGCTTCGTCTGTCACCTCCGTCAGCAGCACATCCCCCAGGGAATGGGCTGGGTCGGTCGATATCAGCAGCACCCGTTCCTGGGGAAATTTTTGCCCCCAGCGGCGGGCGATCGCACAGGAAAGCGTTGTCTTGCCCACGCCACCCTTGCCGCTGACCATCAGCAACCGCACTGAATCAAACGAATCGAATGAACTCATGAACTTCTCAACCCCTGAACGTAACGCTGTATTACACCTGCCGCCTACTCGTTAGGGTTCCCCACCCGCTGGGATGACTAAATGAAGAAACGTGACCCATCTGCCAAATTGGGGCGATCGCAACCATGAGCGACCTGTTTAAGGGATTTGAGCAACTGCTGGAACTGGCCAAAGCCCTCGAAGAAAAAGCCGCCAGCGGCGAACTCAAGACCGACGTGCAGATCCATAGCCGTCCGCTGGGGAATATTCCGCGCCAGGGCAACATTCCCCGCACGGGCAGTCCGACCGGGGGAGCGGGAGTTGGAACCAGCCGTGTCCGCCCCAATGCCGCACCCAATGCCGCATCCGATGCTGCCCCCGACACGCCGCCCGTGGAAGCACCGGGAGAAGCGCCAACCGCATCGCTGCAAGACCTGGGCGGGCTAGGCGAGGTGCTGCGGGAATTGCGCGAGCAGGTGGAACTGCCGCTGAAGCGCCCTGACCTGCTGCAAAAGCTAGGACTGGAGCCGACGCGGGGCTTGCTGCTGGTGGGGCCACCGGGCACAGGTAAAACCCTGACGGCGCGGGCGCTGGCGGAGGAACTGGGGGTGAGCTATATCGCCCTAGTCGGACCGGAGGTGATCGGGAAATACTACGGCGAGGCAGAGGCGCGGCTGCGGGGCGTATTTGAGAAAGCGGCAAAGTCCGCGCCTTGCATTGTGTTTATCGACGAAATCGACAGCCTCGCGCCCGACCGGGCCAAAGTGGAAGGCGAGGTGGAAAAGCGGCTGGTGGCGCAGTTGTTGAGCCTGATGGACGGCTTTGCCAAGTCGCAGGGAGTCATCGTGCTGGCGGCGACGAATCGACCCGATCACCTCGACCCGGCCCTGCGGCGACCCGGCCGATTTGACCGAGAAGTGCAGTTTCGCGTGCCCGACCGCGATGGACGGCTGGAGATTTTACAGATCCAGACCCGCGCCATGCCCTTGCAAAACGTGGACTTGGGGGCGATCGCCGATCTTTCGGTGGGCATGGTGGGGGCAGACCTGAAGGCACTGTGCCAGAAGGCTGCCTATCTGGCCCTGCGGCGGCAAGTGCCCAGCCTCAGTGCCCCAGTTCCCGCCGATTTGCATATTACCCAGGCAGACTTTTTGCAGGCGGCCCAGGAGATTCGTCCCTCGGTGCTGCGGTCGGTGGAGGTAGAGTCGCCAGACGTGCGCTGGGACGACATCGGCGGGCTGGAGAGCGTCAAGCAAACCCTGCAAGAATCGGTCGAAGGCGCACTGCTCTATCCCGATCTGTATCGGCGCACGGGGGCGACGGCTCCGAGGGGCATCCTGCTGTGGGGCCCGCCGGGGACAGGGAAAACCCTGCTGGCAAAGGCGATCGCCACCCAGGCCCGGGCCAATTTCATTGCGGTGAACGGCCCCGAACTTCTGAGCAAGTGGGTCGGCGCGGCCGAGCAAGCCGTCCGGGAACTGTTTGCCAAGGCACGGCAGGCGGCTCCCTGCGTGGTGTTTATCGACGAGATCGACACGCTGGCTCCGGTGCGGGGCAGTTTCCAGGGCGATTCGGGCGTGGGCGATCGCGTCGTGGGTCAGCTCTTGACCGAACTCGACGGCTTGCAGGGCTGCACCAACGTCCTGCTGGTGGCAGCGACGAATCGACCCGATGCCCTCGACCCAGCGCTGATGCGGTCTGGACGGCTGGATCTCCAGCTCAAGATTGACCTACCGAATGCCGCCAGCCGTTTGGAAATCCTGACAGTACATAACGGCGATCGCCCCCTGTTTCACGTCGATCTATCCCACTGGGCCGCCCAAACGGACGGCTGGAACGGCGCAGACCTAGCGCTGCTGAGTAACCAAGCCGCCCTGCAAGCCATTCGCCGCCACCGAGCAGCCGGAAACCCTGATCCGAGTGCACTACACATTACGCAGGAAGACTTTGCGATCGCCCACACGCTGATTGCCAACCAGAAGCAGGCGGTGAGGTAAGGAGGTGGTAGAAGAGAGAAGAGAGAAGAGAGAAAAACGAAGAGAGAAGAGAGAAGAGAGAAAAACGAAGAGAGAAGAGCAGGTTTTCGTTCTTCCTTTTTCGTTCTTCGTTCTTCCTTTTTCGTTCTTCCTTTTTCGTTCTTCCTTTTTCGTTCTTCCTTCTTCCTTCTTCAGTTCAGAGGCGCTGCGCCAAGCTGGGTCACTTCCATGTAAATGTGCGATAGCCCCACGGGTTGCCGACAGACCGAATCGAGGGAAATGCCTTCAAAGCAGGCGATGATGTCCTGCATGTCTAGGTAGGCGGGCAGCCAGAAGGTGAGGTCGTTGCCGTAGCGGCGGCAGGGAAAGCCGAGTTGCTGGGCGCGGGCGATCGCCCTCTCTTCCTCTGTCGTTTGCACTAGCACCACCTCCTGGGCGGGTACGTAGCGCCGCAGTTCTGCCAGGGTTCCCTCTGCCAAAAGGCGGCCGCCTTTGAGAATGCCAATGCGGTGGCAGAGGCGTTCGGCCTCTTCCAGCAGGTGGGTGGTCAGCAGGGTGGCAATGCCCTGGTCGCGCAGACGACGGATCAGTTCCCACAGTTCATAGCGGGCTTCGATGTCGAGGCCGGTGGTGGGTTCATCCAAAATCACGAGTCTGGGCTGATGCACCAGGGCGATCGCCAGACTCAGCCGCCGCTGCATCCCGCCGCTGAGGGTTTCTACAGGGGAGTTAGCGCGATCGAGTAGGTTCACTGCCGCCAGACAGGTGGCAATCCGGAAATCCCGCTTTTCCCTAGGAACGGCATAAATTCGCGCAAAAAAGTCTAGATTTTCAGCACAGGTGAGCGATCGATACAGCAGGTTTTCCTGAGGCACGATGCCGATCAGCCGCTTGGTGGCATCCGAGACAGGAATGCCGTCAATAGTAATGCGGCCGCTGTCGGGTTGCAGCAGGTTGCAAATCAGGTTGATAGTGGTGGTTTTGCCCGCACCGTTGGGCCCCAGCAGGCCATACACCTCGCCGGGACGAACGTCCAGCGTTAGATTTTGCAAAACGGGGCGATTGCCGTAGGTTTTGGTCAGCGTTTCTAGATGCAGCACTGGGCTACAGCCTCCTCTCGACCCGCACCATGCGGCGATAGGCCAACCAGCCCCCGGCAACCACAGCAGCCGCAAAGCCAGCCAGAAATCGCAGATGTAGCCCCACCTCAGCTCGTTCCCCATCCGCTACGGACACGCCGGCCAGCGCCTCAATCATGTGAAACACTGGGTTGAACGCTGCCAGATTCAGCAGCGTGTCCGGGAAAAACTGCGTCGGCACAAACGCGCCGCCTAAAATTAGCAGCGGCACGCCAAAGGTCGCCACCAGCGCATTTACGTCTTCCGTGCGGCGGGCAAACTGCGTCCCCAGAATAAAGCCCACGCCAACGTAGCTGGCAATGCTGAGCAAAATCACCAGCAGCTTCAGCGGCGGCGACCCCTCAAACGTTGCGCCCATGATGCTGGCAGTGGCATAAATCAGCAGCGCTTGTCCCAGCCCAATGTAGGTGTGCGCCAGAAAAATGCCGAGAAAATAAGATGTGCCGCTGAGGGGCGAGATAAACAGCCGCTTGAGGGTCTGCTGCTCGCGCTCTGCGACCACCGTGGACACACTGCCACCCAAACAGCTAAAGAACAGGGCCGCGCCCACCAGCGACGCAGGCACACAGCGCTCAAAGGCTTCTGCTTCAGAGAGATTGCCAGATTCGGTCAGCAGGTAGGCGTTGAGCAGCAAAATTGTAACTGGAAACAGCGTCCAAAACAGGAGCGATCGCCCCCGACGCACCAGTTCCCGCAAAATTCGCTGCGCCACTGCCAGCGTTTCTCGCCCATAGCCGCGCACCTTCACGCCAAACTTGACTCCTAACAGGGCCCTCGCCTCCCGGTGCAACCTTTGTGCCAGTGATCCCGCCGATCATACCCTTAAAATTCACAAGAGTTTATAAACCAGGTGGCAGGGAAAAAACTGGCACGAGGGAATGTCCACACGCGATTGCCTGTTCAGAATCAACGAGCGGTTCAGGCTGGCAGCCTCATCGCCACCCAGTCGCCGGATCAATCTCTCGTGGATGAATCAGCCAGCTTCGCTGGAGCGGCTGGGTCAGCGTTTTCACCAGCGGGGAGAGTTCGCTTAGCTCTTGCAGTCCGTTTTCGGTTTGCAGCTTGATGCCGCGCTGATAGAGTGTATAACCCCGGCTCAGTGCCACCCGAATGCCACAGTAATAGTCGGCGGCGAGGCCCCGATGGGAGAGCGATCGCCTCACTTGCTCTAGAACCTCTGGGTGGGACTCTGGGGAAAGCGGGCTAATATCAGTTGCTTTGAATAAATCTCGATCCACAAATCGGCGGCAGAGATCCGCCAGCACTGGGTCGTCGTGCTGCTGCCAGCGTTGCAGGTGATACACAAACACGCCGTCGTCTGCCTGGAGATATTGCGCCAGGGGCAGATCGTTGCAGTCGCCTTGTAGCCACGCCGTCACTGTGTCGTCGGCGGATAGCTTGCCCAGTGCCAGCAGTTCCCGCGCCCGCCGAAACGCCTGCTGCAAGACCCAGGTCGCCGCGATGTTTTTGGGATGGTTATAAATCTGGGCATACATAAAGTAGCGGACAATCAGATAATGCTCGATCGCCGCCATCCCTTTTTTCGCCACTACCAACTGTTGAGTCGTGGGATCGTAGCCCATCGCCATGACAATCCGATCCAGATCGAGCCGTCCGTAGGATGCGCCCGTGAAGTAGCTGTCGCGCATCAGGTAATCCAGGCGATCGCAGTCTAGCTGGCTGGTCACGAGTTGCCACACCACAGGGAGCGGGTGTGTTTTCAGATAAATCTGCGAGAGTTGGGGCAATAATGCGGGGTCGTGTTCATCCAGCCGCGATCGCACGGGTTCGGACTCATCCAAGATGCGCCGCGTCCAGTGTTCGTGGTGGCTACCAAAAATCTCTTCGCAGGTGTGGCTGAAGGGGCCATGCCCAATGTCATGCAGCAGCGCCGCACAGAGAACCGCTGCGCGGTGGGGCTGGAGTTCTGCATGACGGGTTGCCAGACGGTCAAAGGCACGACGGGCGATCGCCATCACGCCCAGCGAGTGGGTAAACCGCGACGACTCGGCCCCGTGGAACGTCAGGCTGGCGGGGCCAAGCTGGCGAATCCGCCGCAATCGTTGAAACGCAGGCGTATCGATCAGGTCAATCAACAATGCCTCAGTCGGATCAGCGCGATCGAGGGCGATCGCCCCATGCAGCGGGTCGTGATAAGTGCGTCCGGGCATTTAGGAATGGGGGTATGGAGCTAGGGTTGGAGAAAGATGAAGAGATCCTGCATGGTCGAATCCCTGATCTCACCATCATCATTCTTCCCAACACGCCATTTTCCCCGTCACCCCGCCGCTCCAGCCACGACCATCTGCTGCGTCAGCGCTTCGATCGCCGCCTGATATTGCTCATCGGCTTCTGTGGCGACCTGTTCGCGGCTAGTAATGTTGAGGGAAACCGAGCGATCGGGTTCGATGCCAAGGCGATTGATATCTCTGTGGCTAGGCGTTTCGTAGCGGGCGATGGTCACCGCCAGACCCGACCCGTCCGACAGCCCAAACAGCGATTGAATCAGCCCTTTGCCAAAGGTCTTTTCACCAATCAACTGGGCGCGTCCGTTGTCTTGCAGTGCGCCCGCCAAGATTTCGCTGGCGCTGGCCGTGCCCTGGTTCACTAGCACGATCAGCGGGTCATCCGTCAGCGGCTCTGACAGGGCCTCAAAGCTGTCCTGAATGCCGTCGCGGTTGACCGTGTAAACAATCGTGCCGTCGCGCAGCCACAGCCGCGCAATGTCGATGCCCGCTTGCAGCAAGCCGCCAGGATTGTTCCGCAAGTCCAAAATGTAGGCGTTGGCATCCTGCTTTTCTAGACGGGCGATCGCATGGGCTACCTCTTCTGCGGCGTTGGCGCTGAACTGGGTGAGGCGAATGTAGCCCACCTTGGTTCCGTCGGGCTGGGGACGCAGTTCGGCGTAGACCGGGTTAATGGTGATGCGATCGCGCACCAGTTCCACCTCCCAGCTTTTCGGGCTTTCATCGCGCCCAATCGTCAGCACCACACGGCTTCCCGCTGGTCCACGCATCCGCTCGGCGGCTTCGTCCAGGGTTAGGTTCGCAGTGACCTCGCCATCGATTTTCAAGATGCGATCGCGCGGTTGCAGGCCAGCCCGGTCTGCGGGAGAACCCTCAATCGGCGTAATCACACGCAGATCGCCCGTGTCGGGATCTTGGGCAATTTGCAGCCCTACGCCGCTCAGTTCGCCAGACGTATTGGTTTGCAGACTGCGATACTGATCCGGCTTCAGCAGGCGCGTATAGGGGTCGTCCAGCCCTGCCAGCATTTGCTGAATCGCAGCGTAGGTATCTTCACGGTTGGTCGGAGCCTGCTTCAGCACCTTCTGGCGCACCAGCCACCAGTTCTGATTGTTAAAGGTGCTGTCTACATAGGCGCGATCGACAATCCGCCAAACTTCATTCAGCAGCTTCTGCTCCTCAGTGAAAGCATAAGCAAGCGGCGTATTCACCTGCAACGCCATTAGCCCCGTCAAGAGCCAAACCAACGCAAACCCAAGTAGTCGCTTTAATCCCTGGCGCTCTAACCCCAGGCGTTTTAATCGATGTTGCTTCATAAAACATATCTTAACGTTCTACTCAGACTGGCGGCTATCCCAGGCGTACCCATTCTGAAAGGATTGGCGGCGATCGCCCCAAGCCTGCTCCCTTCGAGTTAACCAGCCATCGTAGCAGAACCCGCAGTCTTTATGACTTCTCTGTAAAATTGCAGCGCCGCCCAAAAAGTTGAATGAAACCTGTGCCGGATCTTGGTTACAGCGTGAAATCTGATGAGTAGCTATGTTACATTCTTTAGAAATGGCAATACATCTCTTTTTTGGAATTCTTGCTTCATGTTTACAAAGCAGGTAACTGACTCGAAAGCGTACCAGTGGTTTCAGGAGCGGCTGGAAATCCAGGCACTTGCTGATGACATCAGCAGCAAGTACGTCCCTCCCCACGTCAATATCTTCTACTGTCTCGGTGGCATCACCCTAGTCTGTTTCATCATTCAGTTCGCCACCGGGTTTGCAATGACCTTTTATTACAAACCCACAGTGACTGAGGCGTTCTCCTCGATTCAGTATCTAATGACCGAGGTGAACTTTGGCTGGCTCATCCGCTCGATCCATCGCTGGTCTGCCAGCATGATGGTGCTGATGATGATCTTGCACGTCTTCCGGGTTTATCTGACGGGCGGCTTCAAGAAGCCCCGCGAACTGACTTGGGTGACGGGCGTGATTCTAGCAGTCATCACCGTCTCCTTCGGTGTGACAGGCTATTCGCTGCCTTGGGATCAGGTCGGCTATTGGGCAGTCAAGATCGTGTCTGGCGTGCCCAGTGCTATTCCCGTCGTCGGCGACCAGATTGTAGAACTCATGCGCGGTGGCGATAGCGTGGGGCAGGCGACCCTGACTCGCTTCTACAGCCTCCACACGTTCGTGCTGCCCTGGTCGATTGCGGTGTTCATGCTGCTGCACTTCCTGATGATCCGCAAGCAGGGCATCTCTGGCCCCTTGTAAATTGCAGTGATTGGGTCGCTGAGTTGGAAGAGGGCGATCGCCCTTTCAATGCTTCAGCCGATCCTTTACACTGCTGGAATCAGTTAGCTGCTGGGAAACCCAACCGTCTTCCCCTTTGTTCGATCCTTGCTGCTTAGGAGAAACCTGAACCATATGGCAACCATTAAGAAGCCGGATCTTAGCGATCCCGCATTGCGCGAGAAACTTAAGAAAGGCATGGGTCACAACTACTATGGTGAACCCGCCTGGCCCAATGATCTGCTATACATCTTCCCGGTGGTAATCCTGGGAACCATTGGCTGCGTAGTGGCGCTGGCTGTGCTAGACCCCGCTCTGGTGGGTGAACCCGCCGATCCCTTTGCGACTCCCCTGGAAATCCTGCCGGAGTGGTATCTGTACCCCGCATTCCAGATTCTCCGGATTGTGCCGAACAAGCTGCTGGGTGTGGCGCTGCAAAGTGCTATTCCCCTGGGCTTGATGCTGGTTCCCTTTATCGAAAGCGTGAACAAGTTCCAGAACCCCTTCCGCCGTCCGGTCGCGACGACGGTCTTCCTGTTTGGAACGCTGGTGACGCTGTGGCTGGGCATCGGCGCAACCTTCCCGATCGACAAGTCTCTGACCCTGGGCTTGTTCTAGGGATGTTTTTCTAGCTTTATTGGAGCGACTTGCTCCGGCTGACTCGGCGCTCGTGCATCTACTGGGAGTGTGTCTTTCTCTTCTGGTTGCTGTACGGGCGCTTTGTTGTGAAGTGAAGTTGTGAAGTGAAATAGTCCTGGCTTTGAACCGGAGCGCTCGACGCAGACTGCCTCAATCCTTTGCCGTTTCGCCGAATCTTTAATCGTGGTGGATGTCATTCAGCAGCGAGAGCGATTGGTGGTGCCCAGCCAGCTAACCGCTCTGAATCCAATCCAAACCTGGTTCCGACAGTTTTGCCTGCAAAACGAAGGGCGCTATCCCTGGCTGGCCCATCAGTGCGATCGCCTCAATTTAGCGCTGGCTGAAGGCTTCACCAACGCTGTTCGCCATGCCCACCGGGGGTTGCCGCCAGAAACACCAATCGAGATTGCGCTGGCGCTGCACGAAGACTGGATCGAAATCCGCATTTGGGACTACGGTCGCCCGTTTAATCCCGATCGGCTCAAGGAACCCCAACCCGGCACGCTGCAATCGGGGGGCTATGGCTGGTTTTTGCTACGACGGTTGACCGATCGCGTGTCCTATGACCGCTACATCGACGGGCGCAACTGCCTGCAACTGGTAACCTACGGCTTCAAGCACCCCGTTTAGGTCATGCTAACTGATTCCTGAATCTGCGGAGTCTAACCTTTGTATCCATCGTGTCGGCTGAATTGCTCAAGGATCGCGCCTCGAAGTGGTAGCCTGTAGAGTTGATGTGTGTTGTAGAGGGAGGCGTTATGAGCGAAGATGCCGTTAAGGTGATGAAGCAGCAGGTGGGTATTGCGGCAGCGCAGCGCGTGCAGTCTGGCTCCATCGTCGGGCTGGGTACGGGGTCTACGACAGCTTTTGCAATTGAGCATCTGGGCGATCGCCTCAAATCGGGCGACCTGAAAGACATTAAAGGCATTCCGACCTCGTTTCAGGCATCGGTGTTGGCTAAGAAATACGGCATCCCCCTGGTAACGCTGGACGATGTGGAAAAGATCGACATCGCCATTGACGGAGCCGATGAGGTCGATCCCAATAAGGTGCTGATCAAAGGCGGCGGCGCAGCCCACACCCGCGAGAAAATTGTGGACTCTCTGGCGGACTTGTTCATCGTTGTCGTAGACAGTACCAAACTGGTAGAGACGCTGGGGTCTACGTTTCCGCTGCCCGTCGAGGTGCTGCCTGTGGCGGTGGCCCCGGTGACGCGGGCGCTGGAGGCGCTGGGCGGCAAACCCGAACTGCGGATGGGTGTCAAGAAGGACGGCCCGGTGATCACGGATCAGGGCAACATGATTCTAGACGTGACCTTTGGCAGCATTCCTAATCCGGCCGAGTTTGAGAAGACGCTAAACAATATCCCCGGTGTTTTGGACAACGGCCTGTTTGTAGGGCTAGCGGATGTGGTGCTGGTGGGCGAAGTCAAAGAGGGACAGCCCACTGTCCGGGAGCTATAGTGCGGGAGCTATAGCTGCTCCGATGGGCGAAGGAAAATCAAACGCTAAGCGGGTTTTGAGAAGTGATTGACGTGGCGAGCAAAAAGCTGAGATTTCAGCCCGTATTCGATTGCCTCCAAAATGCGAATCACGCCTGTGGTGTTGATCATTTCAGGAGACTTGCCTGCCCGCTGAGCGGCCTGCATGGCCTTATCGGTGAGTTTGTGGCTCGTGTAGCCTGTCATCACAAGAACCAGATCGGCGCTGGCAACGTGGCTTTCGGCCTGTTCGGCAATCTGGGGGCCCGCCTGCGCCGTACACCAGACTAACTCGACTTTTGATTCCCTCAAACGGTTTCGCACGGCGGTTTCTAATCGGTCATGCCCGCCGAAAATGACAACTTTGCCCTCAAGCTGGGCATAGGGGTTGGGGCGCTTTTCGGAGGTGCGATGGCGAACACGGGGCTGGACGTTGGGCGCACGCTCGACGCGAGAGCGGTTTTCTAGTGCTTTGTTGTAGATAAACGTGAGGGTCTGCTCGTGGCTACCCCGCAGGCGAGCGACGGGCCCTTCCTCGCTGTAGGCGTTAATTTGCTCGATGAGCTTATCGACCACCTCTTCCAGCGCGCCGATCGCTTTCAGGTCATGCACATAGCCTCGAATGGCGATCGCCGCATCGGTTGCATTATAAAAATCTTCCTGCTCTGCGATCATTTCCAGCAGGTCATCTTTGAGGGCCTGTCGCCAGCGGGCTGCCTGTTCTGCGACGCGCTCATCAATCAGCCGCTCCTCGTTCAAAATCATCTGGCGATCGACCATTTGTGCCGCCAGTTCTGGCGCATCGGCAATTTTTTGGCGCAGGTCGGCAACTTTTTCTTCCAGTTTGGTACGGGTCACGCTGTCTGAAAAATCACCCGGCTCAAACTTAGCGAGCATTCGCTCCGTTTCCTGGAGTAGCGGTTCTAGTCTCTGGCGAATTTCGACAACTTTTTGCTGAATTTGTTCATCCCGCTGCTGCTGTAATCGTTTTTCTTCTAGTTCTATCTTTGCCAGGGATAATAAATCTTTGACGGATGACTCCAGGTCATCTAAATCGTTGATATCCATACAGTTTTCTCCGAAGCAATAAGGGATTAATTTAGGGGCTATGAATTCGGTCGCGTAAAAAGAAAAGAGGGTTGGTACCCATCAGCAGTACCAATATCGGGTGGTATCGATTATCAGGTGGTATCAACCGTGGCATCACAGCGGCATCAATGCGGCATCAATGCGGGTTGACGCCCAGTTGACTTCTAGTTGACACCAACGTCCAGGAAGAACCCAGTATTCCCGTATGAGAACCTAAATACTATCTCGAATCGGATCTTGAATACGATCTTAATAAAACAAGTATTGAGTTCTGATTGCCAAATCCTTGGCTCCCTTCTTCGCCAGAGAATCCCACTGGTTAGTCATCATGCCTGCCGTTTGTTAACTTACTAAGTTGACGATACTCCTATTGTTGCTACTTTTGAAGGGGTTGCCTTTTTGCTCAAGACCCCTTCTCAAAATCCTATGCTCTATCGACGGTTTGGACGGACTGGGCTAGCAATGCCCGTTTTTTCTTGTGGTGGGATGCGCTATCAGCACAAGTGGCAGGATACGCCACTGGATCAGATTCCGTCCGATAATCAGGAAAATTTAGAAGCCACGATTCGGCGATCGCTCGAAGTCGGCATTAACCACATTGAAACAGCGCGGGGCTACGGCACCTCAGAGATGCAGTTGGGTCAGATGTTGCCGAAACTGCCGCGCGACCAGATCATTGTGCAGACCAAAGTATCGCCCACGGCAGACCCGCGAGACTTTGAGCAAAACCTGGAGCGATCGCTCGCTTATCTCAACCTGGAATACGTCGATCTGCTGGGGCTGCACGGCATCAACACACCAGAACTGCTGGACTATAGCCTGCGGCCGGGCGGCTGTCTGGACGTGGCGCGACGGTTTCAGGCGCGGGGGCGCGTGCGGTTTGTGGGCTTTTCGACCCACGGGCCGACGGAGGTGATTGTGCGGGCGATCGCCTCCGACCAGTTCGATTACGTCAACCTGCACTGGTACTACATCAACCAGGTCAACTGGCCCGCCATCGAAGCCGCCCAGCGCCACGACATGGGCGTGTTCATCATCAGCCCGTCCGACAAGGGCGGAATGCTCTATAACCCGCCGCCGCGATTGGTAGAACTTTGCCAACCGCTGAGTCCCATCGTGTTCAACAATCTTTTTTGCCTCAGCCATCCGCAGGTGCATACCCTCAGCATTGGCGCAGCCCGCCCCAGCGACTTTGATGAGCATTTGAAAACGTTAGCCTATCTCGATCGGGCTGATGAAGTGCTGCCGCCTATTCTGCACCAGCTTGAGCAGGCAGCGATCGCCGCGCTGGGCGAAGACTGGTACAAAACCTGGGACGTGGGCCTGCCGAACTATCGAGACGTGCCCAACCAGGTGAATATTCGCTCGATCCTGTGGCTGCGAAACTTGGCGATCGCCTTTGGACTGACCGAATTTGCCAAAACCCGCTACAACATGCTGGGCGGGGCTAGCCACTGGTTTCCGGGCAACAAAGCTGATCAGATTCAATCCCTCGACCTGCGCGACTGCCTGTGCCATAGCCCCCACGCCGACCAGATTCCCCGCCTGCTCGCCGAGACTCACGAACTGCTGGGTGGCGCAGCGGTCAAGCGCCTGTCGCAAAGCTAGGAACCGTGCATTTTGCAGGCAGTTGTGTTCCAAGCATGTGCCTAATTCTTCAGCCCCGTCGTCGCAATGCCGCCAATCAATTGGCGCTGCCCCAGCGCAAACAGCGCCACCACGGGCACCGTCACCAGCACCACCGCCGCCATCAGCAGCGACCAGCTATTCGTGAACTGCTCCTGAAACTCTGCCAGCGCCAGTTGCACGGTTCGCAACTCTGGGCGCGTCGTGAATACCAGCGGCTTAAACAAATCATTCCACTCGCCGATGAAGGTGAACAGAAACAGCGTCACCAGCGCCGGACGCGCCAGCGGCAGCACCACCCGCCACAGCACTTGCAAACGGGTTGCGCCGTCCAGCGTAGCAGCTTCCTCTAGCTCGATGGGGATAGTCTGAAAAAACTGCCGCATCAGGAAAATGCCGAAGCCATTGACCGCCGTCGGCAAGATCAGCGCCCCATAGGTGTTGATCAGGTGCCCCGCCTTTAGCACTAGAAAAATTGGAATCACCAAAAGCTGAAATGGAATTACCAACGTTGCCAGCACCAGCGCCAGCACCGCCTGCCGCCCCCAAAAGCGAAACCGGGCCAGCGCATAGCCCGCCAGCGCCGAGAGGAGGATTTGCAGGGCGGTGACGGCCAGGGCGACGAGTGTAGAATTGGCGATCGCCCCCAAAAAGTGCCCCCGCGCCCATACTTGGCGATAGTGGTCGAGCGTCAGCCCCGCCCCATCTCCCGCCTGAAACGAAGTCCACAGCACTACGCCCAGTGGCAGCAGCACCAGCCCCGCTCCCAGGCCCAGCAGCAGCCCGTTGAGCCAGCGCCACAGATTCAACGACAGGCCGGGAAACCGACTAGAGAGCATAAGGTAATTCTAGAGAAGGAGCCAGCAGCGAAATCTTGTGCGATACAGTATGGATCAACGGTTTAGGCTTGGGCATAGATATAGATCTATGATGTCGTTGAACAGGATATCAGCTACAAGGGGACTCTAGTTTAACCATTCCATGCCGAAACCCAGTAGAGTAGAGTTTGGGCATATTTTAAGTTAAGCAAACTAGGGTACTGATTTCTTTACACTGGTTTCTTCCCAAAGCTGCTGCAAGTTTGAGACTTTCCTCCAAACCACGCCAGCAGACAGACTGACCCCGCAATGCTTAACGTCACGGCTCGATTTGCCGCCATTGCCCACTCGCTCTCGTCTGAATGTTCTGGACACCGCCAACCTGAGCGCTGCCCGAGCAGACCTACAGGAGCTTGTTTTCCACCGTTTCGACCCTCAGTCAGGAGACCGACCCTACTATGCCGCAGCTTGAGCTTACCCCAGAACTCGACTATCAGAGTGCCGTCTACAAAGATGCCTACAGCCGCATCAACGCCATTGTGATTGAGGGCGAAGAGGAAGCCTTCGACAACTACCAGCGCCTTGCAGAGTTGATGCCCGATCACAAAGACCAGTTGATCGGCCTGTCGAAGATGGAAAGCCGCC
Source organism: Thermoleptolyngbya sp. C42_A2020_037 (assembly GCF_015272455.1). Classification (NCBI taxonomy): domain Bacteria; kingdom Bacillati; phylum Cyanobacteriota; class Cyanophyceae; order Oculatellales; family Oculatellaceae; genus Thermoleptolyngbya; species Thermoleptolyngbya sp. C42_A2020_037. Next base: position 53,455 of record NZ_JACYLP010000025.1, on the reverse strand, counting down.
ACAAGAAGGGCTTTCAGGCCTGTGGGCGGAACCTGTCCGTTGAGCCAGACATGGCCTTTGCCAAGGAATTTTTTGCCGACCTGCACCGCAACTTTCAAGAGGCCGCAGCTCAGGGCAAAATCGTGACCTGCCTGCTGATTCAGTCGCTGATTATCGAGTGCTTTGCGATTTCTGCGTACAACATCTATATTCCGGTGGCAGACGACTTTGCCCGCAAGATCACCGAAGGCGTGGTAAAGGATGAGTATCTGCACCTGAACTTTGGCGAAGAATGGCTGAAGGCGAACTTTGAAGCATCCAAGGCAGAGCTAGAGGAAGCCAACAAGCAAAACCTGCCGTTGGTATGGCGGATGCTGAACCAAGTGGAAAACGATGCCAAGGAACTGGGCATGGAAAAAGAAGCCCTGGTAGAAGATTTCATGATTAGCTACGGCGAAGCGCTGAGCAACATCGGTTTCACCACTCGCGACATCATGCGGATGTCTGCCTACGGGCTGTCGGCTGCCTAGAGGGGCGATCGCCCTCTAGTCCTGCTTTCCCCAGTCCCCTGAGCGGCTCAGTTCTCCTCTCGCTGAGGGCTGGGAGAGAGTCACCTTGTAACAATTTTTGCCCGCTTTATACTGTCCGCAGCCCAAGGATGACCGCGCCACACCGTATCCTAATCTTGTTGAGTGAAAGGGATTTTCCATGAAGGCGCAGGTATTTCGCGGGGTCAACCAACTGAGCTATGAAGACGTGCCCGTGCCGGAGCTAGCGGCAGACGAGGTGCTGGTGCAGGTGCAGGTAGTGGGCTTGTGCCAGTCGGATATCAAAAAGATTCGCTATCCGCTATATGAGCCGCCGCGCATCTTTGGGCACGAAACGGCGGGCGTGATTGCGGCGGTGGGGGCTGAGGTGCGGGGCTGGCAGCCAGGTCAGCGGGTCGTGGTGCTGCACCATATTCCCTGTATGCACTGCGGCTATTGCCTGAATGAAAATTACTCCATGTGCGAGGTCTACAAAACCATCAGCACCACGGCGGGCTTCGCGCCTAGCGGCGGCGGCTTTGCCGAATACGTGAAGGTGCCGGGGCATATTGTGCAGCACGGCGGCTTGATCGAAATTCCCGACGATGTGACCTTTGAGCAGGCCAGCTTTGTGGAGCCGACCAACTGCTGCCTGAAGGCGGTGAAAAAAGCGCAGGTGCAGCCCGGACAGACGGTGCTGGTGACGGGAGCGGGGCCAATTGGGCTGATGTTTGTGATGCTGGTGAAGTATTTTGGCGCAAGGGCGATCGCCACTGACCTGATCCCGTCTCGCCTGGAAAAAGCCCGCCAGCTTGGGGCCGAGGCCGCCTTCGATCCGCGTGACCCAGACCTGCCCGCCAAAATTCACGCGCTGACCCAGGGCATGGGCGTAGACACGACGCTGCTGGCGGTTCCCAGCGACAAGGCGTTTTTTCAAGCGCTGGATTGCACCCGCAAGGGCGGCAAGATTCTCTTCTTTGCGGAATTTCCCGACGAGGTAGAGATTCCCATTAATCCCAACGTGCTCTATCGCCGCGAGATTGACCTGATGGGCAGCTACAGCTCGTCTTATAAGGTGCAGAGCCTCGCCGCCGATATTGTGTTCAACAAGCGCATTGATGTGGATGCCCTGGTGAGCGATCGCTTTCCGCTGAGTGACCTCGCCGCTGCGGTCGATCGCGCTGTGTCGCCCACACCCGACACGTTCAAAATCTTGATTGATGTGGGGCAGGGCTAATAATACTTATCTACTGACACGAGAGGGATAGAACCTGCACGGCTCCATCCCTCTTTGGTTCATCAGATTGAGCTTAGACAAACTGGAACATTGTGCTATTAAGGTTCAGCTTGCCGTTCCCCTGAACAATCGCAATTAGTTCATCCGTGCGTCCGGTTTCCAGAAAAATGGCATTTCCTTTTGGCAATCCCTGGGGTGCGGAACCCAGCCGATAGTCAGATGCTTTGCCGTGCAGTTGGATGACATCCTGCTTGCGGTTAAAGTCTTTGATCAGCGCGTAATCTTTGAGTCCAGCGCTGTTCCGCTTGCCATCGTCATAGAAAACACGCTGCTGATCCCCCAGCACGAACAGGTCGCGTCCGGGGCCGCCCGTCAACTGGTCGATCTCGTTTCGTCCCGGCGTGCGAGTATCTGGATTGACCCCAATCAAAATATCGTTCCCGCCGCGCCCATTGAGCCGATCGTTCCCCCGCAAGCCCACCAGCATTTCACCTGCATTCGTGCCAGTCAGCGTATCCTTGCGATTGGTGCCTCGGAGCGATCGCATTCCGGGTATGGGCGACAGATCTGGGAGACCCACAGGCGCACCAATTGGCGCTCCGATCGGTGCAGCATTGGGCGGCTGGGGCAGCAGCGAATCTTGAGGACGACCGGGCTGATTGATGCCACCACCAGGGCGATCGTCGTCTAAGATCGTGATCGTCGCTTCTCGATTGCCTTGCAAAATCGCATTTCCGCCTTGCACCTCAAGCAGCCGCATCACAATTGTTTCATCGCCCTCGACGAGCGTATCTTGCAGAATGGGAATCGTAATTGTTTTGCTCGATTCGCCAGGCTGAAATAAGATAAAGTCTGATTGGGGTAAGACATAGTCTGAGCCGTTGGTTGCGGTGCCGCCAGTAATTTCGTAAGCAACCTGAGAGGCCAGGTGCAAATCGCTAGAGCGCGTCACCATCACCTGCGCGCCGACGGGCACGCCGTTTTCGCCAATCTGATAGGTAGGCTGGCTAAAGGACACAGCCGATGCGATCTCAAACTGCTGGGCATAGATGTCATAGCCGTCGCCGTCTTGCCCCTGGCTTTGCCAGGTGACGATGAAATTGCCATCCCCCTGCATGGCGACCGTTGGGGCGACCTGAAGACCCGGAGTGAAGGAGTTTACCCGCAGTTCATCGCTGAGGGGAATGCCTGTGGCGCTAAAGCGACGCATATAGATGTCGGCATCATTGCGTTCCTGGGTGCTGGCCCACGCAACCACAAAGTTGCCTTGAGAATCGAGCGCAATGCTGGGAGCATAGTGGGAACCTGTCGGAGTCTGGCTGATTTGAATTTCATCGCTGAGGGGCTGCCCTGCGGCATCAAACCGTCGGGCGACCAGCCCTTTATTTTGGCAACCCCAGGCTACGACAAACGAACCATCTGCATCCATAGCCACCTTTGCGCCGAATTGATCGTTGTCGGTGGTCAGGTTGACAGGAAGTTCGCCGCCCACAGGTCGGCCGTTGACATTAAATCGCTGGGCATAGATGCCATAGCCGCTGCCATCTTGACCAACGCTTGACCAGGTGATGACAAAGTTGCCTTTGCCGTCTGTGGCGATCGCCGGGTCAAATTGATTGCCGCGAGTCGTTGCGTTTACCCGCACTTCTGCTCCGGCAGGCGACCCGTCGGCGTTGAATTGACGGGCATAAACTCCAGCGCCATCCCTATCTTGACCAATGCTTGTCCAAGTCACCATGTAGCTGCCGTCATCGCTAATGGCGATCGCCGCATCACCCTGGAAGCCCTCAAGCTCCACAGCAAAGAAGCCGTTTTGGTTGCGGTCGGTGCTAGTCAGCCGCGAGACATAAATATCAGGGCTATTGGTTCTTTGGTTTGGCAAGGTATGGGCGATCGCCACATTACCGTCCCGATCCATCGCAATAGCCGGGCTGGATGCCACATCTTGCACTAAGAGATCGTCGCTCAGTGGCTGACCGTCTTTTTGAAATCGACGAGTATAGATTCGGTTTCGGTCATTCAAGGCTTCTTCCCAAACAACCCGAAAGCCTCCGTCAGCGTCGGTTGCAATCGCTGCACCATATTGGCTACCGGCAGGGCGGTTGTTAATGCGAAATTCGGAATTCACTTTGAGGATAGACATAAGTAAGTATTGGGGTTGAGAGGTTGGAAGGGAAAAGGGAAAAACGAAGAACGAAGAACGAAGAACGAAGAGAGAAGAGAGAAGAACGAAGAGAGAAGAACGAAGAGAGAAGAACGAAGAGAGAAGAACGAAGAACGAAGAACGAAGAAGGTAGGGTAAAAAAGACTAGGGAACTCTGCCAGCACGAAAATCATGCTGCGATCGCCCGTTTTCTGAAATTGGTTAGATAAGGCGCGACCAGATCACGCGCTAGGCGAATCGCGCCATCACCTGTACGTCGGCATACGCCCCGGCGCGAAAGGCGTAGTCCTTCAGCACGCCCTCGGCGATGAAGCCGAATTTTTTGTAAAGGGCGATCGCTGGTTCGTTGTCGGTGTAGACCAACAGATCCAGTCGATGCAGGTTGAACCACTGATCTGCGAGGGCGATCGCGGCTTTGACCAATGCCGTCCCCACGCCATAGCCGCGAAAGTTGGGATGCACGGCTACGGTGCTGATGTGACCCATGTGACGCATCCGGGGCTGGAGGCAGGTCGAAAAGCCCAGACTACCTGCAAAGCTCTGATTGTAAGTCGCAACCAGCGTATAGTGACCCGCAGGCGGATTGCTTAGCTGCTCACGCATCTCCTCTGCAACGACGCAGGGCATCTTACTCGTCCAGTACACAATATCCGGACTCGTCAGCAAGCTATGTAGCTTATCTGTGTCTTCAGCCTGGACATGGCGAATCTGGATCAGTTCTGGGTTGGCTGCTCGGTCGAGGATTCTTGCAGCAGCGGAACGGACTGGCAGGGGATACAGCGCCGATGCGGGCTTTGTGGCTTGGGGAGCTTTGGGCAGTTCTGTGGGAACCTGCGTTTTTTGTTCTACTTTTTGCTCTACTTTTTGCTCTATGGGGGAAATCTGCGAAAGCATTGGCTTTCTCCTTTGAAACAATGAATGGGGACAGAACTTTGATATGTATGAGGCGGCAGTATGCACGGGTTGGCCGATCCGGCTCAGCCCGCTTGCCGCCAACACCGCATGGCTGAAGTGAACCAGCTATGAGGCGTTCAGACCAACGTCGAGGCTTTCAAATCTCTGCTGCTGGTGTCTGAACACAAGTTATCGAACCGAGCGATCCCAAACCGTCCTGAAACCGTTCCCAAAGCGCTCCGCTGCAAACTCTCCAGCCTGTGACAAAAAACGTATCACTCAGTCCCTTGACTCTCTAGCAGACTGGAGGCTTCAAGATAGAAGCAGTTCCAAAGACTGTGGCAAAACCAGGGAGTTTTCACCATGACCTACGAATTCATCGTTCCTGATATGGCCTGCTCGGCGTGCAGCGACACCATCACCAAGGCGATTCAAGCCATCGATGCTGCGGCAACTGTACAAACTGACGTGAAAACCAAGCAGGTAAACGTTGACACCGAAGCGGCAGAAATGGACATTCGCAGGGCGATCGCCGAGGCCGGATACACCATCGCGTAAGGGGGTTACTCAATGCAAGATCAAACCTTTCGGCTGCGCGGCATGAGTTGCGCCGCCTGTGCCCACAATATCGAGCAAGCCATTGGTTCAGTGCCGGGTGTAGAGGCGTGCAGCGTCAACTTCGGTGCAGAGCAGGCAACGGTCACCTACGATGAGCGCAAAACGGACATCGCCCAAATTCAGGCTGCCGTGGAAGAAGCGGGCTACGGAGCGCAGCCGATGAGCGATGATGGACTTGCGCCCCTTGCTGATGAAGAGCAACAGAACCGCCTGGACGAACACCGCAAGCTGGTTCGCAAAGTCTGGCTGAGCGGCGCAGTGAGTGCAATTCTCGTAATTGGCTCGCTGCCCATGATGACGGGTCTGCCCATTCCTTTTATCCCCATGTGGCTCCACCATCCGCTGCTTCAGCTTGTGCTAACGACACCCGTAATGCTCTGGGCCGGCAGTCGCTTTTTCACCAACGCCTGGAAAGCGCTGAAGCGGCACACCGCTACGATGGATACGCTGGTGGCAGTGGGCACGGGCACGGCGTTTCTTTACTCGCTGTTTCCGACCTTTGCGCCGCAGTGGTTCCTGGCGCAGGGGCTGAGTCCCGATGTGTATTTCGAGGCGGCTGCGGTCATTATTGCGCTGCTGCTGCTGGGGCGACTGCTAGAAAACCGCGCCAAGGGGCAAACCTCAGAAGCCATTCGCAAACTGGTGGGCTTGCAACCCAAAACGGCGAGGGTGATTCGCAACGGGCAGGAATTCGACATTCCGATTTCGGACGTGATGCTGGGGGATGTGGTCTGGGTACGTCCGGGCGAGAAAATCCCAGTGGATGGCGAGATTGTGGAGGGCGCTTCCACGATTGATGAGGCGATGGTGACAGGCGAAAGCGTGCCTGTGAAAAAGCAGGTGGGCGATGAGGTAATCGGCGCAACGCTGAATAAAACGGGCAGCTTTAAGTTTCGCGCCACTCGCGTTGGCAAAGACACGTTCTTAGCGCAGATCGTCAAACTGGTGCAGCAGGCGCAGGGTTCCAAAGCGCCGATCCAGCGATTGGCGGATCAGGTGACGGGGTGGTTTGTGCCTGCGGTGATGGCGATCGCCATTCTCACGTTCGTCCTCTGGTTCAACCTCATGGGCAACGTAACGATGGCGCTAATTACGACCGTCGGCGTGTTGATCATCGCCTGTCCCTGTGCGCTGGGCCTGGCCACGCCCACCTCGATCATGGTGGGCACGGGCAAGGGCGCAGAAAACGGCATTTTGATCAAAGGGGCAGAGAGCCTGGAACTGGCACACAAGCTGCAAACCATCGTCCTCGACAAAACCGGCACAATTACCCAGGGCAAACCCACGGTGACGGATTTTGTACCTGCAAATGGCATCGAGCATGAGCTAGACCTCCTACGCCTAGCAGGATCGCTCGAACGCAATTCCGAACATCCGCTGGCGGAAGCCGTGGTGCAATATGCGCGATCGCAAGAGGTGGAGCTGACAGAGCCACAAGGATTTGAGGCGATCGCGGGCAGCGGTGTTCAGGGTTATGTCGATCGCCAATTGGTGCAGATTGGCACGCACCGCTGGATGGCTAAACTCGGCATTAATACCAGCGCTTTGCAATCTTCCTGGGACAAACTGGAATACCTGGGCAGAACGGTGATTTGGATTGCAGTGAACGGCAACGTGGAAGCGTTGATGGGCGTTGCGGATGCGGTGAAGCCGTCTTCGGTGAACGCGATTCGCACGCTAAAGCGAATGGGCTTGGAAGTCGTCATGCTCACGGGGGACAACCAGCGGACGGCAAACGTGATCGCTCGTGAAGTCGGCATCGATCGCGTCTTTGCAGAAGTGCGTCCTGATCAAAAATCAGCAACGATTGCAACCATTCAGGCGGAAGGCAAGGTTGTGGCAATGGTGGGCGATGGCATCAACGATGCGCCCGCGCTGGCTCAAGCCGATGTGGGGATTGCGATTGGTACGGGAACAGATGTGGCGATCGCCGCTAGCGACATCACGTTGATTTCCGGCGATCTGCACGGCATTGTGACGGCAATTCAGCTCAGCCGCGCGACCATCCGCAACATCCAGCAAAACCTGTTCTTTGCCTTCATCTACAACGTTGCCGGAATCCCGATTGCAGCAGGCATTCTCTATCCCGTGTTTGGCTGGTTGCTCAGCCCCATCATTGCAGGAGCGGCGATGGCGTTTAGCTCGGTGTCCGTGGTGACGAATGCGCTGCGTCTACGCAACTTTCAGCCCAAGCTATCGAGATAGCTTCAGAGCAGTGTTCAGGTTTATATCAAGCAGAGCTTCAGGACAAAATTTGCAAAGCGAATGCAGGGAGATAGACATGGTTTACCACAAAAAACTTATTGCTGGTGTTGCAGCAATCGGAATGCTGATTGGAACGGCATCGAGTCGGGCGATCGCCCAGGAAACGCACACAGACATGCAGCCTTCCACCACCGAAAAGGCAGGACAATTTCAACGAATTGAACAGCCGTTGTGGGCTAAAGTGGCGGTCACCGCAGGCGGGTTGGGATTAATCGGGCTAGAGCTTTGGTGGTTTTTACTCAGCAAACCCCAGTCGCGCAAAGCCACAACACAGAGCGGCGTTCAGGAAGTAACCGTGACGGTGGATGGCGGCTATGAGCCAAGTCAGATTGTGGTGCAGGTGGGTCAGCCTGTGCGGCTCAATTTCGATCGCAAAGATCCCAGCAGTTGCCTGGAAGAAGTGCGATTTCCCGATTTTCGCATTGCCCAAGTTTTGCCGCTAAATCAAACGACAGCGATTGAGTTTAACCCCACACAACCCGGTCGATATGAATTTACCTGCGGCATGAACATGTTTCGAGGGGTCGTTGAGGTGCAGGGCGCAGACGAGAAAGGAGCGATCCGCAGAGTCGCAGCCAGTTGATGACTCAGCGCATCATCACTTGACCCATCCAGCACATTAGGACGTGTTCATAGTGCGTCAAATGAATGTGGGATTAGCAGCGATATCGTGCCAATTCCAGGATCGCGCTGAAATAAGAAAGTCTTGGGCATTGCCGAATGAAGATAAGAACGCTCAAATCTACCCACCGCTTCGCAGGAGCCAGCTATACTCCAGCCCTATCCCAAAAGGCTAGCTAAGTACACCACAGTCTAGCAATCCCCCTTCGCCCGCCACAAAACCGGGGCGACTAGATTCAAAATCCCCTTTTTTATGGCGCAGCGGCGCATCAACGCGGGGATTGAGGGAGATTGATCAGGGTTTGGGTTTCTCCGCCGAGATGTGTGTACTTAGTAGCCCTATAAGGATTACGCCTGAAGCATCTCTGCAATGACTTCTGCGGCCAATCGCCCTGTCTGGGCACCGCCGTTCATGTAGCCATAGTATTCATCGCTGAGGTGTTCTCCGGCAAACACTAGCTTGCCGATCGCCACATCCTGACGCTCCTCGGGGTTGTCGGATTCGATGTAGAGATATTCGCCAAACTCGGTGTATTGTCCGGGTTTGAAGCTGGTGTAGCCGCCCTGGATGTAGGGATCATCGGCCCAGGCAGTTCGATAGAACTGACCTGTGGCGGCGGATTTTATCCCCGACATAAGGGAATTCAGGCGGTTCACAAACACGCGACCCTGCACATTGAGATTGCGCTTGGCGCGGGCGACCTCGCTGCCACCCAAAAAGAAAGTTAGCACCCCCTGCGATTGCTCTGGCTGACGCTGGGTTTCTTCCCAAAGCCCCGAATAGCCCAAATCTGTCCAGGCACCACCCACAAAGCCCTGCGCCTGGTGCCACACGCGCTGCCGAAAGCCAGCAAATAGCTTTTCGTTGGTGCCCAGGTTCACCTCCTGGATAAAGCGGCGCAGCGTGTCGGGGAGTTCTATCTGCAAATCGACCTGGCGCAGCGCCGTGAACGGCGTTGCCAGAATCAGATAATCGGTTTCTACAGTCAGCCCCGTGCTGAAAGTAAGCTGGAATCTGTCACCGTGCGATCGCACCTGGGTGAGCGGTTGGCTGGTGCGAATCTGATCTGCCAGAGCCTCGGTCAAAGCTCTGATCAAATCAGCGCTGCCGTTTTTCAGGTAATAGGTTTCGTCGCTGTCGATGATGGATACGGTATCTTCATCCAGCAGTTGGGCGGTGTAGATCAGTTGCAGCGCCGATGATTCATGCGGCTCCACGCCGTATTCGGTGCGGATGGCATTTTCTGCCAGTTTTCGCACAACGGGCGCAGGGATCTTATCTCGATGCTGATAGAGATAGTCGGAGACGCTGAGCGCATCAAACTGCGGCGCGTAGGTGTCAAAATCTTCGTCGAGCAATGCTAGATCGGTGGTCAGTTGGTCGGCTAGCGGCCGCAGCAGGTTTACCAGTTCTTCCTCATTCAAGACCTTGCCGTTAAAGTAATAGGCGGTTTCAGGAAACTCAGACTGTGCCGCATCTTCCACCCGATTGAACAGTTCCAGCCCAAACTCTTCCGCCAGCGCCAGGATATCTTCATGGTCGGTGTTGATGAAGCTGCCGCCGAGGTCGTTCACCAGGCGATCGCCCGCTACAGTACGTGACTGGATGCGTCCGCCCAGGTAGGATTTTGCTTCGTAGACGGTGGCAAGAATGCCCAGTTTCTTAAGCTGATAGGCTGCATTGAGTCCCGCGATGCCGCCGCCCACGATCGCCACAGTGGGTTTACTGTAGCCTAAAACGCTGCCCAGACGTGGTAACTCGGAAAGCGCTGTGGAGGCGATCGCCGCGCCAGTCGCCAGCGCAGAATATCGCAGAAACCGCCGCCGCGAATACTTTGGAGAGCCTGTTTGTTCGCTTTCTGAATCAGCAGAAACTGGAACTGGCGCAGGCGCTAGCGAATCGGAACCGGAACGGGATAAGTGCAGCAGTTTTACAAACTTACGAAATAATGCAGAACGTGCCATGATAATTCCTCTTGGATCAATGGAATGAGAAAGTGCATCAGAAATGGAGCTGAAAAAACCTAAATCGAGATTGAGATTGAGCGAGATTCTGATAGATTTTTAGTCAGGCGGGCGATTGCCTTTTTGCGAGTAGCTACGCAGTCGCCAAGCCGGTTTAGGCATCGGCTTTGAACGTAAAACAGATTCCTCTGGGAATAGCTCTGAGAACGTATTGAGTTCATCTGAACGACCAGAAGATTCATTAAATAGGCAAGCTTGGGCATAGAGGTCTTGCAAGGCTCGATGCCGACGATATGCAGACATGGGGGAACGTCTCCTGTGAAAGGGGTTGGGGATGATTGCTCCGCAGCGCTGATGCGAGGGAATTGGAGAATCAGGGTGGCGGAAATGACTAAGGGGAAAGTCATTTCCGCGCTATGAGTATGAGCCAGTCAGTTTTTGGTTAAGTATGATAGAGCCGGAACACCGCGAGGCTAGTCTTCGTGGCGTTCTTCGGGGATGATGCGCTCCCAGTGCAACTGGGCGTTGCCATTGGCATTTGGGCGATAGACCAGGCGATCGCACTCGTAGTCCAGATTACAGTGAATCCCTAAGTTAGGATTTGGGCGCACAGCACCGTATAAGCAAATCCAGTTGCCGTTAGCCATCTCGTGATAGGTGCCATTGAGTAAGCTACATCCCCGTGCAGCTTGATTGAGGGAAGCGGGCAGGTTTTCGGAATTAACGGCGACTTCGGATGCGATCGCCCCAGGCACCAGCCCCAGCAGGGATGCCGCCATCAGCAGATTTGTAGCTGCAATCTGAGTCCGTTTCATGATGAGTCCTCTTGTGGTGTTAGCGTGTGATGAGTAAACGAATGTAGACATGAACGAAGATAGATCAGTCATTTGCACGAATCTGGGTCAAAAAAGCTAGTTTTGTCGGTTTTCAAGCCACTCACGCACCTCCTGTTCGGAATCAAAAATAGATGCGATCGCCCACGGGATTATAGACGCGCCATTTCACCTCGCCTTTGTGATTCACGCACTGGCGAATCATCGGTTCATGCCCCGACGCAAGGCGATACACAAGCAGTTGTCCAATGTCCCACATTCGCGTAATGCGCGGCTGAAAATCGTAGGGCGAAGGGCGCAAATCGGGAATTAATTCCAATTCGCAATAGCGTTCAAAGTTATGTTCCATGTTGTCTCTCCTTGTAGACTCGAAATCTAAAATCACCAATCTAAAACCCAAAATTGCAATTTAGATCAGGCTGAAATCCCTGGCCGAAAATGCCGCCAGATTGGTGATGCCCGTCTGCCCTGCCTGGTTGGTGAGGTTGGCCAGCACGGTGAAGTCGCCGCCGCCCGCCAGGTCTTTGGAATACACCAGGCGGCTGATGCCCTGCGTCAGGTTGTGATAGACAAACACACCCGCCTTGGCGGTGATGTTGCCGTTGGCGGCGATCGCCTTTGCCGCATCGCCAGCGCTGTCGAACGCATCCAGCAGCACCAGCGCATTGCCATCAGCAGTGATTTCTGCGGCGTTGCCCTTCTGAAACGCGAGGGTGGTCATGCCCAGATCGCGCCCCTTCAGCGCAAACTGATCAGTCCCGATTTCGTAGTCGGTGATGATGTCGGGGTCAGGTGTCGCGAACGGATTGCCCAGATACAAGAAGCGATCGCGCCCCAGTCCGCCCGTCATGGTGTCTACGCCGTCACCGCCTACCAGCGTATCGTTGCCGCCTTTACCTAAGAGCGTGTCACTGCCGGGGCCGCCGTTCAGCCAGTCGTCGCCCGCGCCGCTATCCAGCAGATCGTCGCCCGCGCCGCCGAAGATCGTATCGCGGCCGCCCCCCCAAAAATCGTGTCGTTGCCGTCGCCCCCAAAGGCGAGGTCGTTTCCCTGCCTCAGCAACACGCTGTCGTTGCCGCCTTTGCCCAGCACGATGTCGTTACCGCCTTTTGTATCCACCACGTTGCCCTGGCTGCCGCCGAGGTAAATGTCGGTTTTGCTGGTGCCACTAAAGGTTCTGCCGCGAGCGGGCTGGATCAGTTGTGCCTGCTCCAGCGTGCCCAGAATGCTTTCTGCGGTTGCTTCGAGGTCTTCGGCGACCAGAAGCTCGGTCGTGAGCGCGCGCAATGCGCGAGGTTGAGTCTTCATGAGAAATCTCCTGTGATTTGGATAAACAGGACTGGGTCGGCTCGGAAGTCCCCCTTACTAAGGGGGATTTAGGGGGATCAACCCTACGCCATCACCTGGGGCGTGAGAATGTCCTTGATGGTGACAAAGCTGACGGATTTGAAATCGTCTGCCGTCAGGTCGCGCGGGCGCGTGTTCTCCACCACGCCCAGTTAAGGTTGCCATCGCTGTCTAGTAGACGCAGCGATGCATTCACGCGACCGAGGAATGGCTTGGCTTGCAGCGTCAAGTCAATCTGTGTGGGGCGATCAACCTGAAATTGGTAAAAGTCTTGGCTGTCACTGCTGCTGAGGTTGCCATCTCGGACAAAAAAGCCACCATTGGCATTGCCTGCATTCACGGCTCGGCTTCTCTGGTTGTTGTTTTCGCGATCAGAAATTTGTCGTGTCATGAATAGACCTCCTTTAAGAAGAAACGGCGCAGCAAAGCGGGAGGCAGCACAGCACGCTGCTCCGCATAATTTAGTGAATGCTAAGGATTACAAAGCGTGAACGCGAAGAGGAGGGGCGATCGCCCTTTCCCTCAAAGCAACAATCCGAGGGCGATCGCCATCAAACATCGGCTCAACCACTTACCCTGCCAGAATAACGCTCCGTTTCAGCGCTGTCATTGGGGAAAAACTGGGGAATTGGCCTGACTCAAAACTGAAAAAAGTTGGGGTAAATTGGGGTAAATTGGGGGGCGGGCGATCGCAGCTTCAGCACTTTACTGAAACCTGGGAGGCTTTGCCAATCGGGCAAACGCTATACGTCGATGCGGACTGGCTGGAGCAAGGGGTGGGGAGCTAGTCTGAACGGCAGAGGCAGTTAGGGTAATGGCGATGAATCGTGGGGCGGCGGTGCTGCCCCACGATTCACGCAAGAGGTCTATTAGATTTTGGTTCTTACTTTGAAACCCTCTGCCAGCGCTGACAGAGGGTTTTGGACAATAGGCTTTTGGGTTTCTCAGACCGTTTGCTGCGGCGAGGGTGAGGCTACTGCTGGTTGCTATCGATCCACTTCTGCACGTTGGGCAACTCGTAGGTTTCCAGCCTGGTGAGCAGCGCGCCAGGGTCGTTATCTGCCAGCACGATCGTTCGATGTTCAGGACGGATAAACTTTTCGGCTGTGGCATGGTTCAAAAATTCCAGCAGCCCATCATAAAACCCGTCCACATTCAGCAAACCGCACGCCTTTCGGTGAAAGCCAAGCTGTGTCCAGGTGGCGATCTCGCAGAATTCCTCCAGCGTACCCAGACCACCGGGCATAGCAATGAACGCATCCGACAGCTCTGCCATCAGGGATTTGCGGTCGTGCATAGACTGCACAACGCGGAGATCGGGCAGCCCCCGATGCGCCACTTCCTTATCGACCAGCGCCTGAGGAATCACGCCGATGACGTGCCCGCCTGCCGCCAGCACCGCATCGGCGATCGCCCCCATCAGCCCCACATTGCCGCCGCCATACACCAGCTCAACGTCGCGCACCGCCAGCTCTTTGCCGAGCAACTGTGCAGCCGCCAGATAGCTGGGGCGATCGCCAAAGTTAGAGCCGCAATAGACACACACACGCTTCATCAATTGAGTTCCTTGATAGCCAAACAACACGCTCAACCCGTCACGTAGGGCGTGAGAATGTCTTGAACTGTAGCAAAGCTCATGTGTACAAAGCTGTCTGCTTTCAGATCTCTGGGGCGCGTATTTTCGACGACCCCCAGTTTTTGCTGACCCACATAGATCCCAGAGTGCTTACCTTCTCTTTTAATATCTAGCAGTTCATACATCATGCCGCTCGACAAGCCAATCTTATCCACACCAGCCCGAAAGTCCTTAATCACATCCACCCCCTTTTCAAAATCCAGCACAAACGTATCGCGCCCTGCACCCCCATAGTAGGTGTCCTTGCCCTTTCCGCCCCAGAGGGTATCGTTCCCCCGACCGCCCCAGAGGGTGTCATTGCCCGCGCCGCCACACAGAGCATCGTTGCCGCCCATTCCCGACAGATCATCATGCCTCTTACCACCGTCCAGAATGCCGTTTGCGCTGCTGCCGATCAGGGTGTTGTTGCGATTGTTCCCAATTCGAGCAGGCGCACTCTGCAATGCCAGAGCCGACAGCGACGTAAATGCTCGATAGGCAGCAAAGTATCTAACCTCGGCGCGATCGAGTCTGGAAATACCTGCCCTTCCATCTCCCCGACTGACGATTATCTCGTTAATCCGACCTAGAATCCTATCTCTGACACGCCCACCGCGACCATCGAGGCTATCATCAAAAATCGTATGGGTTAGCGTGTCATACTTGAATCGCACGATAGAATCAGACACCGAGGAATTGATATCCGCAGGTTTATCTGGGAAAAACAGATTATTGGTATCCACTACACTAATTGAGACATTGATAAATCGATCGGATATAGGAACAGGTGCCTGCACAGTGAGGGGGTTGGGCACAGCATCTCTATTGTCGAAAACTGGGCTAGTTATGCTCCGGATAATCTGTCTGGGGTTGGTGTCTCGCTCTATATCCATCGTGATCTTAAAGTCTGCACTGTCGAACGGCAGCGGATCAAACTTGTCCACTGCTGCTACGGAGATCATTGCCACGCGCAGTTCTGCGCCCGATACAGGCGCACCTAGCATACTCAGGTCATACCGAGCTTCTGTGTTCCGCTCCTGGTTAACTTTCAAGAAGTAAGTTCCAACGGGTAAGTTGCTCATGGCAATGGATGTATTTGTCAAGCCACCTCCCAAGGTTTTAGTTTGTAAAACCTGCCCCGCAGAGTCAAGCAATTGAAAGTTGCCGAACAGAGCACCAGACTTGACCGTCAAGGTGCTATTGAGTTGAGTCGGGCGATCGATCTCAATTTTGTAAAAGTCCACTACGTCTGTGCCAGAGAGTAAGCCGTCTCTTACAAATGCGCCACCTTGCTGACTGGTGATGTCGATTTTTCCAACGTTTACCGCAGTTGATGTAACGTTGTTGCCTTCCGTATCAAAAACCTGTCGTGACATGATGTTGCTCCTTAGAATACTGAATCGTTTCAGTAGATTGTTTTCCCTCAGTTTGGGGGTCTCCTCGTTAAGGATTTAGAGAATTCAGGAATTCAGAAAGACCTGCGCTATGCCGTCACTTGCGGCGTGAGAATATCTTGAACAGTGGCAAAGCTGATGGACTTAAAATCATCTGCCCCCAGGGTTCCGGGGCGCGTGTTTTCTACAACGCCAAGCTTGCGATCGCCCAGATAAATCCCAGAGTGCTTGCCTTCCTTTTGGATATTGAGCTGCTCGTAGGTGATGCCGTTGGTCAAACCAATCTTGTCGATCCCATCTTTGTAATCTTTGATGACATCGACCCCTTTCAACAGGTCGAGAACGAAAGTGTCGCGTCCTGCACCGCCGTAATAAATATCTCTGCCGCGACCGCCCCAGCAAATGTCATGACCTTGCCCCCCGCGCAGCGTGTCATGTCCGCTGCCGCCGCACAGGATGTCGTCGCCGCCCATGCCGGAGAGGTCGTCGTTGCCGCCGCGCCCATCCATAATGCCGCCAACTTCGAGACCCAGAATGACATTTCCCCGGCGATCGCCAATGTTGGTCGGCGGAGTTGATGGATCAGGCGTGGCAATGCGATCGCCTCCTAAACGGTCAGGGTTAATAAAATCATCGCGAGTAATGCGATTGACATCGGTATTTTTCAGAACGCCGATGAGGGTGCCATCGAGCCGGATTTCTACATCCTTATTTTGCTGACGCAGATCCAAATCTTCAAACCGCAATGGGCGCGTTCTGCCAAATAAACTCAGGCGATCGATGCCGTCTTCAAAATCCTGAACGATCGCCCTGGCCCCATCCACGGGTAAGCGAAAATGGTCAGATCCTTTGCCGCCAATCAGCGTATCGACATCCGTATTGACAGGCACTCCATTTTGGAAATTTTTGAAAGTCGATCCGGTCAAGATATCGTTGCCGTCGCCGCCTCGCAGCATGTCATTGCCATCTTCGCCGAAGAGGAAGTCCCTGCCGCTGTCACCATTTACAACATCATTGCCATCGCCTGCAAAGATAATATCGTCGCCAGCCAAGCCTGAAATCGTATCTCTGCCTTTGCCGCCATCGATCAAGTCGTTGACGAGTGTTCCTCTAAGGATGTCATTGGCATCAGTGCCACGAATCGGGGGCGCTGTTTGTCCTGTATTGCTAAATAAGCGCATCTGGCGGTTGGTGCCCACTACAGAAGTCATGATGACATCGAGGTCTCCATCCCCATCTATGTCTCCAATTTCTGGGTTGGCCAGACTACCAAAATTAAGACCCGTAAAGTGGCTATTTCTGACTGGCACAAAGGCGTTGCTAGAAAAGTCAAACTCAAAGTGAGATACCCTGCCACTGAGGTCGCCCACCAGCATTTCTATTAAGCCGTTGCCATCCAGATCGCCAAAGGCTAGCTGCACCGCACCCCTGAGCGACAGAGACCGGAGTGGATTTCGGTTGGTATTGGTCATATCTTCAAAGCCGCCGGGTTCGCTGCGATCGCCGTTTCGATCGTCAACTGCTCGCTGCTTTTCGATAAACCGAATGCCACTACTATTGGTGACAAAAAGTTCGGGAGTTCCATCGTTGTTGATATCCGCGAAGATCAGCTCCGAATTATTTCCGACTCGAATCCCATTCAACGGATTTTCAGCCCCTGTGACCTGCCGAAACTGCCCCCGGTCATTCCGAAAAAAGCGGATCGTTCCATCGCGCTGACCCATAAACGCATCGATGTCACCATCGCCGTCAATATCTACAAAATTGGGGCGATCGCCCGCTTGCAAAGGCAGCGATCGAAAGGGGTTGCTGCTACCTGTCACTCCTTGCAGCTTGCCGCCATTGTTGCGGAAAAACTTAAATCCCGATGCAGTGCGGGCTAACAGATCGGCATCTCCATCGCCGTCAATATCCACAAACTTCGGCGCGATTACCTCAGATTGAATCCCAGCAAACGGGTTAGCCGAACCAGTCTGCTCTTGAAACGGTGTTTTGGGTATATTCTCACCCAGACCGCTATCCAGTCGAATCAGTCGGTCTCGAATAATCTGATCAAGATTCAGAACCATTTCCTTAAGTACCTATGCTACGTAAATAAATCAGCGATCTTTTTGAAAAACGAGCGATCGCCCTCATCCCCAGCCCTTCTCCCCCAGGAGAAGAGGAGCCGGGACGGCTCGGAAGTCCCCCTTGCTAAGGGGGGGGAACCGGAGCGGCTCGGAGCGGCTCGGAAGTCCCCCTTACTAAGGGGGATTTAGGGGGATCAACCCTACGTCATCACCTGCGGCGTGAGGATGTCCTTGATGGTGACAAAGCTGATGGATTTGAAATCGTCTGCCGTCAGGTCACGTGGGCGCGTGTTCTCCACCACGCCAAGCTTTTGGTCGCCCAAATAAATGCCGGAGTGTTTGCCTTCTTTTTTGATATCCAGCAGTTCGTAAACAATGCCGTTGGTCAGCCCGATCTTGTCGGTGCCGTCTTTGTAATCTTTGATCACATCCACACCACGCAGCAGATCCAGCACAAACGTATCGCGCCCTGCACCGCCGTAGTAGGTGTCGCGCCCCGCGCCGCCCCAACACATATCGCGCCCATTGCCGCCATACAGCGTGTCGTTGCCGTTGTTGCCACACAGCACATCGTTGCCGCCCATGCCAGAGAGACTGTCGCTGCCACATCGTTTCCAGCAATGCGACCATCGCGGACAAAAAAGCCCCTGTCTATATTGCCGACGTTGACGGCTCGATTTCTCACGTCATTGTTTTCGGTGTCAAAGACTTGTCGTGTCATTGAAGTTTCTCCTTTGAGTGTTTTTGGGACAAACCTTCCCCCTCCCCACTGCTACGGCGGGGAAAGAAATAGGCAATTCAAACGTTGTGAGTCTCCCTTTATTGAGGAATTGGGTAATCGCGTTACGACTTACGTGGCTTTAGCGGAAACAGGTCAGACGATTGGAAGGAAGCCGCGTCGAGTCAGGAAGTTAGGGCTGAGTGATGATGCAGAATCCAGCTTTCAGCTCACGATCCACTGTCGAATTTGCTGATGATGCGATTCCCAGGCTGACCAGGCTGATCTGGCCCAGGCCCACACCGCCCGTGTGTGGGTTGCTGCATCCTGGGCTTGCCATACCTCCAACACAGTCCTGTCGCCCAGGCATTTGGGTGGAGTTAGCCAGACAAAATCAGATTTACGTTGGGTGTGCTGTCGCATGGCTCTGGTGGCCTGATCCATGTCAAACCCACACTCTAAAACCAGACACAGACTGATTAGATGGAGCGCAACGGACTGAATACTTTGCGGTGAGGGAACGCCTGGATGCTGAACGGCATAGGCATCAACCGTGAGTCGATGAACGCTGGCGTAGGCAGCATCAGAATATTCCCGTGCCAACACGTCGCCATACATTGCCCAACATCCGGGAGATGCCAACAGGTACTCATGGGTTGCTCCACTGCTAAAGAGAACCATGGCACTACATCCAGGGCAGGGTGAGAGTTTTGAGAGTGAATGCGGCATCCTGATACCTCCTGCAAAATGGTTTACGGACGATTGCCAAACCAGTGTTCTTCAATCCAAGTGCAGACTTCCTGCTCGGAATCGCAGATAACGCAATACCCTGTGCGCGGGTCATAGACTTTCCAATACAGCCGACCGTGGCGATCGCGCTTTTCTTGAATCACAGGCTGAGTCGGATCGATCAGCAGCCAGGATGTGAAACGACACACGGTATGCCAGAGTTCGAGAATGCGTTTTGGCATGGTTTGGCGATTGATTTGGGATATTTCAGAGAGCTGTTTTAGCTGGGATTGGGTCAGGAATTTTTGTTGAGTTTGCATGGCTTTTAGATGTTGGAGTGTTGGAGTGATCGGGAAGAAGATTGGCATCGCGAAGCCAAGGGCAGGACAGGGCTGCTCCAGGAAGATTTTGGATTTTGGGCTTAAGTTTGGCGATTTGGAATTTTCGTTTTTCGTTTTTCGCTCTTCGTTAGTTCAGGAAAGCGATCGCCCTTCAATTGCCATGACCATCTGGAAGAAAGGGCGATCGCAAGAGTCTCAAACGGCGCACGAGTACCACAATAGCGACCCATTCCGTGACTGTCATTACAGAAAAACTGGGGAGTTGCGCCATCCTGAAGCTAGGGCAACTTGGGGAAAATTGGGGTAATTTGGGGATCGGCCGGTGTAACAAAGTCTTAAGAAAACCTGGAAGCCATGAAGAATATGGAGTTTATTCGATAATCTCAGATTGGGTTATCTTGGCAATTTGGGGTAAGCTGTTGGCTCTCGGCTTGCAAATTTCCTGTTCGGACTATGGAACTTCAGGAGGCGATCGACCTGATTAATGCGGCGATGTTTGCCCAGGCGGGCAAGTATCTGTCGGATGCCGAGCTGGCGATCGTGCGCGGTGCGTGGAATGGGCAGACCTACGGGGCGATCGCCGAGTCCTCTGGATATTCCCTCAGCTATCTGTCTACGGACATTGGCCCTGTCCTCTGGCGCAGCCTCAGCGCAGCGCTTGGCGAAAAGGTCAGCAAAAATAGCTTTCAGGGGGCGCTGGAGCGCTATCGGGCGAGAACGGCTGCCACCGCCGCCGCGCAGCCTGTCGGAGCGATCGCCCCCACGCCCGCCAGCCCGCTGCCCACGTCCCAGGGCCCGCTCTGCGACTGGGGCGAAGCCGCAGACGTGCGCCACTTCTTTGCTCGCCGCGACGAACTCCACACCCTCAGTCAGTGGATTGTGCAAGACCAGTGCCGTCTGGTTGCGATCCTGGGCATGGGCGGTGTCGGCAAAACCTCTCTGGCTGCTAAGTTGGCGCAGGAGTTGGCCGCGACAGGGGAGTTTCAGTATGTTATCTGGCGCGGGCTTGGTAATGCTCCTCCGCTAGACACGCTGCTGGCGGCGTTGGTGGCGTTTCTCTCCGATCAGTCAGACATTCGAGCGGAGGTGGGGCAGTTGTTGCACTGGCTCCGCAAACATCGCTGCCTGCTCATCCTCGACAATGTGGAAACGATTTTGCAACCGGGCGATCGCGCTGGGCATTACCGGAATGGCTATGAAAACTATGGCGATCTGTTTCAAACCCTTGGAGAAACTCCTCACCAAAGCTGCATCATTCTCACCAGTCGAGAAAAACCCGCAGAGATTGCTGCGTTAGAAGGGATTGGGTTCGTGGTGCGATCGCTGGCGTTGAGCGGTTCCCTGGAGGTGGGGCAGGCATTACTCCAGGGTAAAGGGCTAATCGGCTCTGCTGCCCAGCAGCGGCAGTTGTGCGATCGCTATAGCGGCAACCCCCTCGCCCTTAAGATTGTCGCCACGTCTATTCAAGATTTGTTTGCAGGCGAGATCGAGCCGTTTCTGACGCAGGATACCTTTCTGTTTAATGGCGTTCGGCGGTTGCTGGAGCAGCAGTTTGAGCGGCTATCTTATCTGGAACAGTCCGTCATGTATTGGCTGGCAATCAACCGCGAGTGGACGGCGATCGCCACGCTAGAGGAAGACATCGTTCCTGCTGTCTCGCGCGCCAGTTTGCTAGAAACACTAGAATCCTTGAGCTGGCGGAATTTGATTGAGAAACGCTCAGGCAGCTACACCCAACAGCCCGTGGTGATGGAATACGTGAGCGATTGTCTGGTGGAAAGGATTTCGACGGAGCTGATCAGCGGTAAGATCAATTTTTTGGATCGGTTTGCACTAATTAAAACCACGGTCAAAGACTATATTCGCGAGAGCCAGAGTCGGGTTTTGCTGAAGGCGATTGCCCAGCGGTTTCAGCAGGCGTTTCCAGACCCAATGGCACTGCGAACGCAGCTTTTGCGGCTGCTAGACGCGCTCCGACAGAGCGGTTTGCCGGGGCTGGGATATGGCGCGGGCAACCTGATGAATCTATGCAGCGGACTCAAGGTTGACCTGACGGGGTGGAATTTCTCAAACCTGCCAATCTGGCACGCCGATTTGCAGCAGGTCAACCTGGCGCGGGTCAATTTTGCAGGCGCAGATCTATCCAAAACGCGGTT
This sequence comes from Thermoleptolyngbya sp. C42_A2020_037, assembly GCF_015272455.1. Taxonomy (NCBI): domain Bacteria; kingdom Bacillati; phylum Cyanobacteriota; class Cyanophyceae; order Oculatellales; family Oculatellaceae; genus Thermoleptolyngbya; species Thermoleptolyngbya sp. C42_A2020_037. The sequence goes on along the minus strand of NZ_JACYLP010000025.1, from coordinate 31,983 downwards.
TAGTCAGGTCTTTGGCAGCATAATGGCGATCGCCATCAGCCATGATAGAACCCTGCTCGCCGCCGCCGACAAAAACGGCGAAATCCACGTCTGGCGATTGTCTGACAGGCAGCAAATTCTGACGCTGGAGGGGCACCCCACCGCCGCCTGGTCAGTTGCCTTTAGCCCCGATGATCGCTTCCTGGCCAGCAGCGGAGAAGAGAGCCGCATTCGCCTGTGGGATCTCGCCACAGGGCGCTTATTAAACACACTGGATGGACACAGCACGACCGTCTGGGCGATCGCCTTTGCCCCTGGGGGCCACCTGCTGGCCAGCGGCAGCGAAGACCGCACGGTTAAGCTGTGGAACGTGGAAGCTGGGACATTGCTCAATACGCTGACGGGCTACGAAGGGCGAGTTTTGACCGTGGCCATCAGCCCCGATGGGCACACCCTCGTCAGCGGCAGCACCGACGGCTGCATTGATTTGTGGAGCCTCGAAACGGGAGAGAGGTTAGCGCAGCTTCGAGAACATGAGGGCCCGGTCTGCTCGGTTGCCTTTAGCCCCGACGGGCGGGCGATCGCCAGCAGCAGTACTGACCAAACCATCCGGTTGTGGGACTGTGAGCCATTTCAAGTGACCCAAGTTTTGTTAGGGCACGTTGGTTCTGTGTGGTCAGTTGCCTTTAGCCCCGACGGACGGGCGATCGCCAGCGGCGGCGAAGACGGCACGATTCGCCTGTGGAGCGCAGCAACTGGGCAGAGCATCAGAATGTTTCGCGGACACGCCGCCTGGGTAACATCTGTTTGCTTTACTCACAATGGGCAAATGTTGGCTAGCGGCAGCCTCGACCAGACGATCCGACTCTGGGATACCCAAACGAGCCAGAGCCTCAAAACCTTTCGCGGCTATATCAACTGGGCGCAGTCCGTCACCTTTGCTTCGACCCCGCAGGCGCAGCGACTCATCAGCGGGCAAACAGACTACACAGTGTGGGTGTGGAATCTGAACACTGGAACGCTAGAGCGAACGCTGGAAGGACACACGCAGGGCATTCGGGCGATTGCCTATGAACCGTCTCAAAACTTGCTCGCCACTGGCAGCGATGATACAACAGTGAAGCTGTGGAACATCGAAAATGGACAATGCCTGAGAACGCTAAAAGGACATCGCCACTGGATACGGGCAGTCGCCTTTAGCCCGACGCAGCCCTTCCTCGCCAGCGCCAGCAACGATCAGACCATTCGGCTGTGGAACGTCTCAACTGGCCAGCTTCATCAAGTGCTGGAAGAACATACCCAGTGGGTCACGTCAGTTGTTTTCAGCCCCAGTGGCAAGCGATTAGCCAGCAGCAGCGATGATCATACAGCTCGGCTGTGGGACGCAGAAACTGGTGAAATCATTCATGTCCTGGAGGGGCATCGCCACTGGGTTTGGTCGGTTGCCTTTAGCCCCGATGAGCAGCAATTGGCCAGCGGCTGCGAAGACGGCACTATTCGGCTGTGGTCAGTGATGACAGGAGAACTGCTAGCGATCCTGGCGGGAGAGGACGGACACACCAGCTCCGTAACGAGGGTTGCCTTTAGCCCCCTGGGTGATATTCTCGCCAGCAGCAGCAATGACCAAACCATTCGCCTGTGGGATACGCAAACTCATCAACTGATCTGCGTTTTGAAAGATCACACAGACTGGATCTGGGCGATCGCCTTTGACCCTGTTCACCATACTCTCGCCAGCAGCAGCAAAGACGGGACGATTCGCCTGTGGAATGCCCAGACGGGAGAATGCCTGAAAACTCTAACAAGCGATCGCCCCTATGAAGGGATGAATATCACTGGAGTCAAGGGGCTAACTACTGCTCAGCAGGCATCACTGAAGATACTGGGAGCGATCGCTGCTGACCATCCTTAATTTGTTGATTACAGAAATTTTTGATTACAGACGCTTTAGGTAATGGATGCTGAAGAGTTGCTGGGCATCCGTCCACACCTGCACAGGTTGAAATCCAGCCGCCATTGCCAGCATTTGAAACTCATCGGGCGTGTATTTGTAGAAATACTCAGTTCGCAGCGTTTCGCCATTGCCAAAGCTGATTTTGGCATCGCCAATGTGAACGGTTTGCTGCGCCAAGCTGACAATCTGCATTTCAATGCGTCCAAATGTTTCGTCGTAGCGGGCGCGATAGGTGAACTGCGACAGGTCAAAATCTGCGCCCAGTTCGCGGTTAATCCGGGTTAGCAAGTTTAGTGCAAAGGCAGCGGAGATCCCCTGAGCGTCGTCATAAGCAGGTTCAAGAATCGCCGCTGATTTCTTCAGATCAACGCCGATGATCAAGTCGCCCAGCACGGCTGCATTTTGCAAAAATGCTACAGCTTCTAGCGGCTCCAGGTTGCCAATCGAAGACCCTGGAAAAAAGCCGATGGTGTGTCGGTTTTGCAATTCGGGAATCTGGGCGATGGGGAGCGGCTGCGTGTAGTCGGTGCAGAGGGCGATCGCCTCCAGTCCCGGATAGTCTTGCGCCAGCGCCATGCAGGCTTCATACAAATGCTGACGCGAAATATCCAGCCCAACATAGGTCTGCACCTGGGGCGCTGCGCCCAGCAAAATGCGGACTTTCTGGCTGCTGCCGCTGCCAAATTCCACCAGCGCTCCATTTCCTAAATGCGTCGCGATTTCATTCGCGTGATCTTGCAAAAGCTGAACTTCAGTACGTGTCAAATAATATTCCGGCAGCGTGCAAATTGCATCAAACAGTTCAGATCCGCGTTTGTCATAGAGAAACTGCGGCGAGATGGCTTTTTGAGGCTGCTGTAGTCCTGCCAAAACGGACGTTCTAAAGTCTTCAATCGGCGGATGAAAGTCGTATAGTTTGACAGGACTGTGACGCAGTTGAGAATTCAAAATGGGAGTCATAATGCTTTCGATGAGATGTCACAAAATCTGGAATTTTACGTGCAAACTAAGAGCAATTTCCTTTTCCATAAACAGTCAGAATAATGAAATCTAGCATTCTAGATGACGTTCTCAGATACAGGAAAAGGGGATGTTAACCCACTTTACTTTGCAAAAGCAGACATGGCGAAGAAGCAGGCTACAGCGTTTTTGAAGCTAGTGAGGCACACGGATGGTCAATAAGCCCTTGCCTCGTGAGGGCAGCATGTGCCTCACCCCGCAAGAAAATGCTGTATTGAGCCAGACGAATGCCGCTGAACTGCCAGCGGGTGCTGGCGGGAAAGAAGTTGCGGTAGGTGGGGCGGATGTGTCCGGGTGGCGTGGCACAAGACCCACCGCGCAAAACCGTTTGGTTGCACATAAACTTGCCGTTATATTCCCCCACGGCTCCTGCCGCCGGACGAAAACCGGGGTAAGGCTGATAGGCGCTCTGCGTCCATTCCCAAACATCGCCATAGAGCTGTTCGAGGGGTGCCTGACCTGCTGCGGGGTGGGGATGCAGGCGATCGCCCTCCAACAAATTCCCCGACACTGCGACACGAGCGGCTGCGACTTCCCATTCCGCCTCGGTGGGCAAACGGCGATCGCACCAATTCGCAAACGCATCTGCCTCAAATAAACTGACGTGGCACACAGGCTGCGTCAGATTGAGCGGCTGCATTCCCATCAGCGTCATTTCCCACCACTGCCCGTCAATCTTTTCCCAGTACAAAGGCGCATTCCATCGCTGGGTCTGCACCGTCGCCCAGCCTTCCGACAGCCAGCATTCTGGCTTTTCATAGCCGCCCGCTTCGATAAATTCCAGATATTCGCCATTCGTTACCAGGCGCGATGCCAGCGAAAAATCCTGAAGATAGACGCGATGGGCAGGGCCTTCGTTATCAAATGCAAAGCCGGATTGCTGATGTCCAATCGTATGAAGTCCGCCAGAAAATTCGATAAATCGAAGAGGTGATGTTACCAAAGCCAGCGAAATTTTTGATGCGGCAGGTCGATAAGCAGGGCGCAAAGGATTGGTGGCGAAAATATGTTTGATATCGGTCAACAGCAATTCTTGATGCTGCTGTTCATGGTGCAGACCCAGGGTGATCAGCTCGGTGATTTTGGGCGAAAGATCGGTGCTAGAAAAGAGCGATCGCATTGCCTCATCTACATAGTCCCGATATTGATAAATTTCTGCCACAGTTGGGCGCGAGAGCAACCCACGCTGGGCACGAGGATGACGATTTCCGACGGCTTCGTAATATGAATTAAACAGATACAGCATTTTCTTGCCTCGTGAGGCACATGCTGCCCTCACGAGGCAAGGGCTTATTGACCATCCGTGTGCCTCACTAGCTTCAAAAACGCTGTAAAGCGTTTATGATGCTTGGGTGATGTTTTTAGATCTGCCTTTTAAAGAGGATTTTGAGGCAACCTTTATGAATACTAAATCTAGTTACACCTCTGCTGGTAAACCAGCGTTGACATCAAAATTGGCGTGCGGGTTAGCGGTCTTAGCGATGGGGCTGACGAGTGTGGGCATCGCGCATCCTGGTCTGGCGCAGGTCAGCGTGGCCCGCCCGCAGGTGGCGCAGACAACCTCCCTCAGTGGGAACTGGCGGCTCGTATCGATGGCTGGGATTGAGCCGGGAGTGCCGTCGCAAGATGTGCGGCTGACGGCGGAGTTTGTGGGCGATCGCCTGTCTGGGTTTGGCGGCTGCAATCAGTTCACCGGTCGCTATCAAACCACGGGAAGCCAGTTGAGCGTTAGTCCCCTAGCCTCGACCCAACGCGCCTGCGAGGGCTTTTTGATGGATCAAGAGTTTCGCTATCTGACGGCGTTGCAGGGCGCTCAGCGCTATGAAATTGATCCCCAGGGAATCTTGATCGTTTCATATCAAAACGAGCGTGAATCGGGAGAATTGCGCTTTGCGCCGATCGCCGTTCGGGGTCTGTGGTAGAGCCAATTCGCATGATAAAGGATTGGGGCTTGAGGGCTTTGACGCTCCATCACGCGGCTTTTTTGACAAATGACTCCACTTCCTCCAACCCCGCGATTTGAAGCTATGGTTTTTCACTGGGATGGGTCAGATTGACTGAGGACGGGCGCTTTGTGGGAGCATTGGGCGGCGTGGCTGGTGGCGGCGCGGTCGGGGGAGTGGATGCGGTGGGCGGTTGGGCGATCGCCCCGTACATAAACAGTTCCACCAGTGCCTCAATAAAACTCTCTCGACTCGGCCATAAATTATTAAATTCACTGGTAAATTCCAGGACTGCATAGCGCAGCAGCATACTATTGAGCAGACTAGCCAATTTTTCGGTTGGCAAGCAAGTTTGTAGCTGCTCATGCTCCATAATCGTCGCCAGGTATTGTGCCGTGTAGCGATTGGCCTGGAGCAACCCCCGTCCAAGTGCGCGTCGGTTTTCATCAGGATAGTGTCCTGCTTCACCAATGAGCGATCGCACAAATTCCTGAATTTGTTCTAGCGCCTGTAGGTGAACATTGGCATAATCTTTGATGGCTTGCGAGGCGCTGCCCATTTGGGTCGATTGTTGGCCTAAGGCCATCCCCAAACGGCTCAGGGCCTCTTTGTCTTGCATCACCGCCAGCAGCAGCCCATGTTTATTACCGAAGTGACGAAACAGCGTCACTTCATTGACACCGGCCTGCTCAGCAATTTGCCGCGTCGTGGTTTCTGCAACGCCCTGGGTCATGAATAAATCCACAGCAACCTGAATCAGGCGTTGGCGAGTGGAGGTGCGTCGATCCGACATAGACAAATGCAAGTGAAACTTGCACAGAAAGGTTGACTACTGCTAAGCTCAGGATGTAAGTAGCACTTGCATTACCCCTACTGTAGCGACATCTTTACCAAAAAGGCAGGATGCACCCCAGCGAGCTAGTTAAAAAGCCATCGGTATCTCTTGTTCAGGACATCTTTTAATCTCCTGCTTGACCGACTTTTTTCTTCTGGAACCTGTTTATTAGCTAAATATCGCGATCGCCCAGTAGGCCTGCAAGCCTCATCACTAAGGATGATCTATGTCATTGATTTCATTTAGCCCCACTCTCAAGGGTATCAAGCTACCCCCGATGAGTTTGGGACACGTCTTTTTCTTTGGGGTGTACCACATTCTTGCACTCACTGCCCCATTCAACTTCTCCTGGGCAGCCCTGGGGGTCATGCTGTTTCTGCACTGGCTCACCGCTAGCATCGGCATTTGTCTGGGCTACCATCGCCTGCTGACGCACCGCAGCTTTCAGGTTCCCAAGTGGCTGGAATACATCCTGGGCACCATCGGCGCTCTGGCGGTAGAAGGCGGCCCCATCTTCTGGGTTGCTAGCCACCGCCTGCACCACGCCCACACCGAAGAGGAAGAAAAAGACCCCTACGCCGCCAGTCTGGGCTTTTGGTGGAGCCACTTGCTGTGGATGATTTTCCCCCGCGAAGAATTCTTTAACAAAGAAGCCTATCGCCGCTTCGCCCCCGACATGGCGCGTGATCCCTATTACCAGTTCCTCGATCGCTACTTCCTGTTCTTGCAAATTCCTTTGGCAGCCGTGCTGTATGCCCTCGGCGGCTGGCAGTTTGTGCTGTACGGCATCTTTGTCAGGACGGTTTTGGTGTGGCACAGCACTTGGTTTATCAACTCTGCCACCCATATGTTCGGCTATCGCAACTTCGACTCCGACGACAACTCTCGTAATCTCTGGTGGGCCGCCCTTTTTGCCTATGGCGAAGGCTGGCACAATAACCACCACACCTATCCCAACATGGCCAAAGCGGGCCTGCGCTGGTGGGAAATCGACATGACTTGGTGGGCAATCCAGGTGCTTCGCGCAACAGGGCTAGCCAAGAAAGTGGTGATGCCGCCTTCCCAGGCGATCGCCAAGATCAGCCCCTCTACCTAAGCCACCTTTGGGTTTCGCAGCGCTCTCTAGCAATGCGAAGAGGCCCTTCAGACGATTCTAAGTACACAAGCCGCTGCCAAAGTTTTCTCCTTGGTAGCGGTTTACATTTGGTGCGTGGCCCTATACGCTGTCTTGTCGTTGTTCTATACGTCCATCTACCTAATCAGTGAGTTGTAATCGGTGAGTTGTAATTGCAATGGCAATAGCAGGCAGCATCCTCAGCGCAAGGATAGATTTGTGCTAATACTTACAATTGATTGTCTTTAAGGTTAAATACTTCTTCATTTTTGCGTGAAGTTCAAATTAAGTCCGTTCCGCTTTTTGTAAAGCGAGTTATAGAGCAAGTTCCAAGCCATTCTCTACTAAAATGCCTGTTGAAATGTTTGGCTCTCTGCAAGCAAATCGCAGCTAGATGCAGCCAGATCATAGATTCAAAAACCTGGCATTTTATGGTCATGATTGAAAGGCTGAGGGTGCCAGATCCTCACCTGCCAGCACTTGCAGACCGCGAATATGTATTCTTTGAAACGAAAATTGAAGGATTTTCGCCAAATTGGCACTACAAACTTAAGAACATCTTAAAAGGCAGCACAATTTGGAAATCTGCGAGTAATCTTATGGACAAGATACCTCCTAACTGCGTCTCCAGCCTCGCCCGCCTCCCTCTAGGCACTGATGGGTGAGGCTGATCTTTTTTAGAACTTAACGATATTTTTTGTTTTGTTGACGATTCCTGACAATCATTGTTAGGGTATGTTTGAACAGCTCTAGATGCATCAGCCTAATTCGAGGTCTAACAATTGTGGTGATTTGCTAAGCTAGCCCTTCGAGATCCTCGTCTCGATCAGGGACTGCCTCTGGGGACATTACTCTATCCGGGCAGCGTTCATGTTTAGCAGTGCGCGATGTGCGCGATCGCCCCTTTGTGCAGCACACCAGAAGCGGAGGAACCATCCTTTGGGGCGTATCTTTCGTGCGGTAGAAGGCAGCTTTTTGAGCTGCCGCGTATAGTGAAACTGGCTTTGTCCAGGTCTCATAACATTGGCTCTACCGTACTCAATGAGGGGCACCTCTCAGCCCTAGCCCGTCAGCTAACTCCGTCGGCTTTGGGAGGAGACTGAAGCAAAGTTATTCAGTGTCCTCAGAACTGATAGAGCCTCCAGCTTGCACACTCTGCCTGCTGGATCGTTGCATGTGGCGTTTTTCTGAGGAGGCTACAAGTGGTTATAGGCGGATATAGAAGTTGGTAATTGGAAACGTCTCTTCTGGAGATGTTCTTCTCAGGATTCTCTGGTTTAGATGGAGTCATTTCAGGCAAGTTGACTAGGGCAGGTTGCTTCACAGAAATGGGGCGGGTCTGCGCCGAGCCTTTTTCCCAGTTCTGGGAAGAATTCATGCTTCTAGGCCATTTGGCCGAGGAGTCTGCCGCTTGTGCAGAGGATTTACCTCTGGTTTAGTGATGGCGATCCGAATCTTTAGCGATCGATCTATAGCGATCGATGTTCTAATGGGCGATCGCCATCAGGGTCAGCAGTCTTGTTCTGTCAGCGTTAGGGAGTCGTATCTTCAAAATTCTGTTTTGGGAGTTTTGACGATGAAATCAGAGTGCCGCTTGTGGAAGGGTTTTCTCCAAAAGGGCGCTGCACCAAGAGTGCTGGCTGAGCAGATGCCGACTGCATTTCCTGCGCTGTCTCCTTTAGTGCCTTTAGTGATCGAGTCGTCCAATCCCTGCCTGATTTCCAGTTTTAGCGGGTTTGGCTTTCTTTAAAGCTTTGTTTTTAAGTTCTGTCGGTCTATTGTTTCTGACGAGGTGAGTATCGTGAAGATTAAGTCAATGCTGATGCGTCTGCAAAATGCCCTGGGGCAGCCTAAGCTGGTGGAGCAAATGCTGCTGGCATCTGGCAAAACGGCGCTGGATGCCGCAGAAACCCAGTCAGATGAGACGGTGAATCTGGTCATTGGCTACAACGGATCGCCCAATAGCCAGGTGGCACTGGATTTAACGCTGTGGATTGCTCACCAAACCCGACTGGCAACGCAGAAGCAGGTCATGGTGCATGTGGTGTACGTGGTCGATCGGCTGCTTAATGGGCGATCGCCCCAACCCTCTCAGAAATCGCAAAGAGCGCGATCGCGCCAAACAGCAACGCTAGAACGACAGACCGAGCGCGTGGGCAACACCCTGACCTTGCCTCGACTGACTCCGGCAGAATCGTTTGTCCCGCTCAGTACGCACATCCACTACCACGCCAACCCAGCTTGCCTGACCGATTGCCACATCAACCCCGCCGAACCACCAGCGCAAAATCTGCTGGAACAGGCCGACTGTATCCTCTGGCAGGCTCGCTGTCTGGCCGAAGAATGGCGCGGCTCTCTGGAGGCACACCTCCGGTTTGGCGCGACGGATGCTGAACTCCATCAAGTTGCCGAAGAAGTGGGCGCGGATCTGATGGTGCTGGGCTGTAGCACCAAAGCTCATCCACTGGTCAACAAGCTCAGAGCCAATACACACTGCCCAATTTTAGGTATCCCAGAGCAGTTGGCGGGGGTTCGTCCGCTGGAGCGCGGATAGGACGGGTGAATTGGGCTGGATAGGGCTGAACAGGGTGCAGTTGGGAAAGGCTTATTTGTCCCGTCTGCGCCCATTGCTTTATGTCCGCTTCTTTGCCAACAGCTTTTGCAATGGGGACAACCCAGCGCCCTTGCGCCAGCGATCGCAGCACAAGCCCCCAACACCCAACCGTCCTGGGGGCTTGATATAGTGAAGAGCGAGTGAGCCAAGTTGCAAAGGGCAGAGTGGAGGGCAAAATGTCCGGTTCAAACCTGCCACCTAAAAACCTGCCACCTAAAAATTTGAGGCTGATTTCGCGCTGCCCTGACCGAGCGAAATCAGAATCCAGTGAACACAGATCCAGTGAACACAGATCCAGTGAACACAGATCCAGCGAACACCTGATAAAGCGAGCGCCATAGACGTTTTGGTTATGCATCCCCCTGTTGACCCCGTTATTTTTGAATTTGGCCCGTTTGCGCTGCGCTGGTATGGGCTGCTGATGGCGATCGCCGTGATTGTAGGGGCAACCGTTGCCAGTCGCGAAGTAGAGCGACGGGGGCATTCCTCCGACGACTTTTGGGACATGCTGATTTGGGTGCTGGTGCCGGGGTTTCTGGGGGCGAGGCTCTACTACGTCTTTGTCCAATCGCCGCGCGATCGCTTGGGAGACTACCTTTCAGACCCGCTGTCCATCTTTCGCGTGTGGGAAGGCGGCATCCATATTTTTGGCGGGTTTATCTTTGGGGCGATCGCCCTCTGGCTCTACACCCGCGTTCGCAAACTGCCCACACTGGTTTTCTTAGATGCGATCGCGCTGGGGTTACCACTGGCCCAGGCGATCGGTCGTTGGGGCAATTTCATTAACCAGGAGCTATACGGGCCGCCCACCAATCTGCCGTGGGGCCTCGCCATCGACTACAGCACCGATCCCACGAAAAACCGTCGCATTCCCCCGTATGACGATATAATCCTGTATCCTGAAAGCACACGATTTCACCCACTCTTTCTCTACGAGTCGCTGTGGAACCTGGCCGGTTTTGTCCTGTTGCTATGGATTTCCCGTCGGTTTGCCCGCCAGCTTCGTCCAGGCGATTTGCTATTGGTCTATCTCATTTGGTATCCATTAGGGCGCTTTTTCATCGAGTTCTTGCGAACCGACTCATGGTTCTTTCCAGGCACACCGTTCAACACGGTACATTTGCTGAGTGCTGTTTCTCTGATTGTCGCCAGCATTTTGCTCTATCGGCGACATCAATCAGCCCCCTCCCAGTCTTAAACTCCTGATATTGACTATCGGCAACACTGGTTTACCAGTCTCCAGAGCAAATTCATGAGGTTCAAGATTGGCAGCCCGTGAATAAATTCACCCGATCAGGTTCAGTCAAAATAAGGAGGTCAGATTCTGTGGACAAGGGTACGCTGACATATAGATAAGAGAGAACGCTCATGGACTCCTACTTAGATTTACTGGTTCAGGAGATCGTTCAGGCAGCACAACCTGAAGAAACGCCTGCCAAACCTAAAAAGCAGCCGAATCCACCCACAGATGAGCTTCCTGCCGAGTCTCACCTCGACCTGTTGCTGCAAGATATTCGCAACATTGCAGATTCCTCGTCTGATCCATAGCTTTGGCGCAGGGGTTCAGGGATTGGGATTTGTTGTATTGAGGACAGATGACGCAACTTCTGGTGCTAGTTGGAGTGCCGTTCGGGTCAGGAGCAATTTGGGCTGAAAATCGTTTGAACGGCATGAAATTTACATGAAATTTAAGTGGGGTTCTCGCTCACTCTGCAAAAGCTGTCCAGTTTTTTAACTCTCAGGATTCACGCAATGAGTGGGTTCTCGCGAGTTGTGCCTCAACAAGTTTTCTAAAATGCAGGCATTCTTTGCAAGCGCGTCAGAACTGGCGCGATGCCCATTTTTTAACGCGATGCCCATTTTTTAATAAGTAGTCGATAAGCAGTCGATACCCTCCCAAAAGAAATTCCCCCGAAACTCAATCGCGTGAGCCTGGGGGAATGTTGAATCAGGGTGCATCTACCACTCCATTGTTCTCAGGCTAGAGGGGAGTATCCGGAGGGTTTTGCAAAGTTCGGAAATTTTTTTGCTGATGAGGCTTCAGAAGTCTGCACCCCTAACCTAGCAAGGACTTCAGGCATGGCTCCAAGCGACGTAGGGCAGCTTTGCTGCTGTGGCTTTAATCTGCTCTGTCTGTGCCACCAGTTGTCCCGTTGCGTCCCAACTGCCAGAGAGAAACATCTGACGCGGCCCCTCACCCATTAGCACTGGAATTGACAGGTCGCCGCAGGTGGCGGTCATCGCGCTCAAATCGACTGTTACCGTTGCCTGGGGATGAGCGGCGATCGCCCCTTGCAGCGCCTTTACGTCGTCGCCTGTCGCCGTGACGCAGGGAATCCCCATTGCCACGCAGTTGCCAAAAAAGATTTCCGCAAAACTCTCGCCCACCAGCGCCTTGATGCCCCACTTGGCGATCGCCTGGGGTGCGTGTTCCCGCGAAGAGCCGCAGCCAAAGTTGCGATTCACCACCAGCACCTCTGCGCCCTGATATTGTGGCTGATCAAACGGATGCTGCCCCTGCAACTGAGCGCGATCGTCCTCAAAGGCATGGGTCCCCAGCCCGTCGAACGTAACGCATTTGAGAAACCGCGCTGGAATGATGCGATCGGTGTCGATGTCGTCGCCCACTAGAGGAATGCCGCGACCGGAAATTGCTTGAACTTGACTCATGATGTTTACCTCAATTAAAAACAACAAAACTCAAAAACCGACTCGCCTATGATGGATGTACTGATGAATGTCTGATGAATGTCCCGATAAATTGCCCCTTTCACCCGCGAGTTTAGCCCGCAAAAGCTCATGGTTCTGAATGCGCCGCGCCCGACCCAATCGCTCAAGGTCACCTGGGAAGCGCTCCCCGATGACTATCGCCTGCCTGATGATCCTGTGGAAAATATTCAACAACCGCTGCTGGCCGCTGCCCTCACCGATGCGCTGGGCGAGGCGGGACTGATTCAGCCAGAGATGTTGATCGCCTCGAACTTTGGGCTGGTGGCGACTGTGAACCAGAAGGTCGTGGTGAAAGCGCCAGACTGGCTATACGTGCCCCGTGTGTTGCCCTGGACGGGCGAGGGCGTGCGCCGCAGCTATACTCCCGTTCTCCAGGGCGATCCGGTGGCGATCGTCATGGAATTTTTGTCGGATGAGGAGCTGGGTGAGTATTCCATTCGCCCCACATTTCCCTACGGCAAACTGTTCTTCTATGAGCAAATCCTCCAGGTTCCCACCTACGTCACGTTTGATCCCTACAGCCAAACGCTAGAGGTACGGCATCTCAGGGACGGAGCATACCAACTTCAGGAGCCAAGTGCCGAGGGGCGCTTCTGGATTCCTGAGCTATCCCTGTTTTTGGGCGTTTGGTATGGCCCCCGGCTGGGTTCTACGATCCACTGGCTGCGCTGGTGGGATTCGGACGGCAATCTGTTGCTGTGGAGCTTTGAGAAAGCCGAGCTAGAACGCCAGCGCGCAGAGCAAGAAGCTCAACGGGCTGAGGCAGAAAAACAGCGAGCTGAGGCAGAAAAACAGCGGGCCGATGCAGCCGAAGCAGAACTAGCCAGACTGCGATCGCGCCTCAACCCACCCCACCCCTAACGCCCAATCCCTACTTCACCTCCTTGATCATGCCGGCCTTGATGAACTGGGTAAATAGCCCATCGGGGAGGAGCTTTCGTAGTGCCAGCAAAAAGGACGCATTGCCCCCGGCGGGATAGCGCAGGCGAGAACTGCCATCGGTGGCGGCAGTGTAAATCACCTGGGCAGTGACTTCGGGCGGCGAGGCGGTGTCGCCCACGTTTTCGAGCTGGGGTAGGACGCTGGCGACGAAGGGATCGTAAGCCGTTAGCCCTTCCCGCTTTGCCACAACGAGCGATCGCGAGAAAAAGTCCGTCTTGATTGGCCCCGGCTCGATGATTTTGACCCGGATATTGAACGGTTCTAGCTCATAGCGCAGCGAGTCCGAAAACCCTTCCACCGCCCACTTACTAGCGTGATAGAGGCTGTAAATCGGCAGCGCCATTTGCCCTGCAATCGAGGCGACGTTGACAATCACGCCCGATCGCCGCTCTCGAAAATGGGGCAGCACGGCGCGAGTCATGTCCATTAGCCCAAACACATTCACCGCAAACTGCTGCTGAATCTGCTCTGGGGTGCAGGCTTCAAAGGGGCCAATCAGCCCGTAGCCTGCATTGTTCACCAGCACGTCGATCTGCCCAAAGTGGGACAGCGTGGTGGCGATCGCCCCCGGAATCGAGGCTGCATTCGTCACATCCAAGGGTGGACAAATCACGCGATCCAGCGCCGCTAGGTCAGAGCCAGCGGGCGATCGCATTGTGGCCGCCACGTTCCAGCCCTGCCGCTGAAACAGTTGCGCCGTCGCGTAGCCAATGCCCGTCGAGGCACCCGTAATCAAAACAGTCTTCGGCACGTTCGCTACTCCTGTAGGGCTGCTTGCAGAATATCTGCTAACTCGTCTTTGTTTAGCGCTCCTTCCACCACGCGAATTACCAGTTGGTAGGCCTCGTCGTCGGTGAAGCCGAGCAGAACCCCATTCAGCCGCAAAAACGCATCCATCGCCGCGAAGGCAGTGCGCTTGTTGCCGTCGATGAACGGGTGATTCATCGCCAGATGATACAAGTAGGCAGCGGCTTGTTGGGCGATCGTGGCGTGCAAAAACTCGCCGCCGAAAGTCGCCTGGGGCTGTGCCAGAGCCGATTCCAGCAACCCCTGATCGCGCACACCCGGACTGCCGCCAAAGCTATCAATCTGGTCAGCATGAATAACTAGCACGTCTGCAATTGAGAGAAATTCAGGAGTTTGCAAGGCGACGATACACCTCCTCCCGCTCTCGCTTGGAAGCGAGATAGGCTTCCCAAACTTTGGGATTAACGCCTCCTGGCAGGTCGTTTTGCTTGAGCGATCGCACAAACTCAAGCACCGTTTCCACCATCGAGTCGGGCAGCGTCTCGACCTCTTGCAACAGCTTCTCGCGATAGGTCATCTTAAGACTCCTACAATTCAGACTCTTAGAGCAGCGTGCGAACGTCCGTTACATGACCCGTCACCGCCGCCGCCGCCACCATCGCCGGACTCATCAGCAGCGTCCGCCCGGAGGAAGACCCCTGCCGCCCTTTGAAGTTGCGGTTTGAAGAGGAAGCGCTGATTTGCCGACCCACCAGCTTGTCGGGGTTCATGGCCAGGCACATGGAGCAGCCCGCATTGCGCCATTCAAAGCCCGCCGCCTCAAAGATTTTGTCCAGCCCTTCGGCTTCGGCTTCTTGTTTCACCCGTTCGGAACCGGGCACCACAAAGGCTTTGATGCCCTCCGCTACATGGCGACCCTTGGCGACTTTCGCCGCTTCCCGCAGATCGCTGATGCGGCCGTTGGTGCAACTGCCGATGAAGCACACGTCTACCTTAGTGCCCGCGATCGCCGCTCCAGGAGCCAGATCCATGTAGGTATAGGCTTCCTGGGCGATCGCCCGATCTTCTTCTGGCAGCGAATCAGCCGTGGGCACGACCTCACTCACGCCAATACCCTGACCCGGCGTGATGCCCCAGGTTACCGTTGGCTCGATGTCTGCCGCGTCAAACACCACCACATCGTCATATTCGGCATCGGCATCGCTGCGGAGGCTTGTCCACCAGGCCACGGCTTTGTCCCACTCGTCACCTTTGGGAGCAAAGTCGCGCCCCTTCAGGTACTCAAACGTCGTCTCGTCGGGGTTCACATAACCGCAGCGAGCGCCGCCCTCGATGGACATATTGCAGACGGTCATGCGCTCTTCCATGCTCATCTGCTCGAAGGTGGTGCCTGCAAACTCGTAGGCATAGCCGACGCCGCCCTTCACGCCCAGCTTGCGGATGATGTGCAGAATCACGTCCTTTGCGTAAACGCCCGGCTTCAGCGTGCCGTTCACTTCCACTTTGCGAACCTTCAGCTTGGCCAGCGCCAGCGTTTGCGAAGCCAGTACGTCTCGGACTTGGCTGGTGCCAATGCCAAAGGCGATCGCCCCGAATGCGCCATGCGTGGAGGTGTGGCTGTCTCCACAGGCGATCGTCATGCCCGGCTGGGTCAAGCCCTGCTCCGGCGCGATCACATGCACAATGCCCTGGCTACCAGAGCCGATGTTGTAGAACCGAATGCCGTTGTCCTTGGCGTTGCGCTCCAGCTCCAGCATCATCTCCTCCGCCAGCGGATCGACAAAGGGACGCGCCTGGTTTTCCGTCGGCACGATGTGATCGACTGTGGCGACCGTGCGCTCAGGAAACAGCACCTTTAGCCCCCGCTCTCGCAACATGGCAAACGCCTGCGGGCTGGTCACCTCATGAATCAAATGCAGCCCGATGAAGAGCTGCGTCTGTCCTGAGGGCAACGTCCCCACTGTATGCAAGTCCCAAACCTTGTCGAATAACGTTCCTCTACTCATGGTGGACTGTACTCCGTGTTCTCCATACCTATAACAATAGTCAAGCCGATTCATTCAGTCCAATATATTTTTTGATTCCTTTTAATATCTGAAAAATATCAGAGCCTGAATTCGATTCCTGGAGTCGTGGCGATCGCCAATTGCCCATCCTGCTGATGAAAAAGACCCATGAAATTTAGAAAAATTTAGATCCTCAAGCCAGCTTCATTCCACACCTCACTCTCACAGCAAAGAATTGCTCGTCAGGTTAGCCGCCTTGTCACAGAACAAAGGACATAAAGTACCCACTGGGGGAAGTGCATCCATTGAGAACTTTAGCAAAGATAAAAAATGTAGGCAGCATCTCAATGGAGGCTCAAGTCATGAAGAAACTGATCTTAACTGCAATCAAATGTGATGGTTTAGCGAATGGCGAAACCAAAAAATTTGTACCTTATTTTCGTGGAATTCCTATTGGCGCTCCGGTAGAAGTTACGAAAAATTGGCGGCAATGGGGCAACCCCGCACAAATACCAGGGTCAAAACCTACTGCAAATGTACCTGTCAACGTTAGAGGGAAGATTGACCTGCGCTCTGTAAACAACGATCCCCTCTATGAAAGTAGGCAAGAAGTTTCTCACGATAATCCTGGAAACAAGCAGACAGCATTTACCCCAGCCAATGGTGCAACGTCTAACGTTAACCATGTTCCAAAGCTGAAGTTTACGGTTGAGTAGGTGAATAGAAAATCTTTGAATCGTTCGGACTTTACAAAGATTGAAAAAGACCCACTCTTAGGTGATTTCTGTGCGATCTTAGAGGCCGAAGGCAAATGCAGTGTTTGTCTGCTCCTTTTGGCATTTTCAGACTTTGGAGTGAGCGATGAAAATCCTGAGACTGACTGCAATCCGGTGCAATGGGTTACCGCAGGGGCAAACCCGGCCTTTGCGTCCATTTTTTCGAGGAAACTATTTGGGCGCTACCGTTCAGGCAAGACGAAGATGGCTACAGTGGGGCGTTCCCTCAGAAATTCCCGCTCCACAACCTATAGGAACAGTGCCCCCTGGATTTGAAGGGAATCTATACCTCTACTCTCCTGAAGGCGTACCGCTCTACGTCAGTCGGAGCAACATTTCCTATGTGGATATTGGGTCTCAAAATGTGCTGTTTGACCCGGTTAATTCTGCGACGGTGCAGGTAAATGTTGTGCCACGTCTCAGGTATGTGATCGAGGTGTCTGTGCCCACGTCTGCTCCACCCCCGATTCAATATTTACTGCGTCCAATCCTGTTCTTATTTGATTTAGTTGTGGGTTTGTCTATCACGCTGTTGACCGCAGCAAGAAGCCTAGTGCGTCTCATTATTGATCCAGGAAATCGCCTCTTTGTTCCATCGGATGACTATCTAGATGGTGATATGGATGACGATATGGATAATGACGATATCAGTCGTCCAAATAGTGATATCCAAGATGAAAGTAGCACCAAAGACAAAGAGAATAGTAGCCCTGAGAAGGTGGAGTGATCTGCTTTTTTGTGTTGGATAAATTCAAGAAAAACTTGTGAATAATCAGCCAAGCAATACTAGACAAAGCCAGTGCTGGAGACATTGTGCGATCGCCCTTCTATGTCTCTACTGGAGTCTGGGCGATCGCGCCTGGAGTCGTCCGGTTGCAGACAATACTTTGGGGGCTGAATCTTCACAAGTCCAGCCTATTTCGGATGTGGATTTTCAGATTCACGGTGGCGCAAGACGCGGGCAAAATTTATTTCATAGCTTCCGGCAGTTTGGGATCAATCGAGGCAGCAGCGTCTATTTCTTTGCTCCATCCGATGTCCGAACAATTTTGGCAAGGGTGACGGGCGATCGCCGTTCCGAGATTCGCGGCACGCTGGGAGTCAACGGAAACGTAAATCTGATTTTCATGAACCCCAATGGCATTCTGTTTGGGCGCAATGCTCAACTAAATGTGGCGGGATCATTTGTGGCAACGACTGCTGATGCAATAGGGTTTGGCGATCGCGGCATTTTTAGCGCAACTCAACCCACTGCCCCTGGAATGCTCAGCATTAATCCTTCAGCCCTACTCTACCGCCAAATGTCTCCACAGCCCATTGAGGTATATAGCCGTCGCCCGGCCGATTCTTCCACAGATTCGATGTTTTTTAATTTTGTCGGATTGCAGGTCGAAAATACTCGCAGCCTTCTATTAGCAGGTGGAGACGTAAGGCTAAATGGCGGTGTCTTGAGTGCGCCAGGAGGTGTGGTTGAACTAGGTGGATTGAGTGAGCCAGGAGGGATTAAATTACGATGGCAGGGAGAAACGCAGCAATTTCCTGCACGCCCAAGATTTGAGTTTTCTCCTAACAGCAACCTGTCTAATGTGAGTTTTCTGAATGATGCTCAGGTGGTTAATGTACAAACTGCTTCTGCGGGTCGTGAGCTAGGAGGAATTTTGATTGCTGCTCGTCAATTCTCAGCAGATGGTGGGCGCTTGGAAACCAGCAATGCGACTGAAGGAGATGCAGGGGCGATCGCCATCCTGGCTCAGGAATTTGTCAATCTCCGGAACATAAGGATTGCTACCGATTCCCAAGACGGGAACTCTGGCGACATTTTGATTGCTGCGCCAAACCTTACCCTTTCAAACCTGGTTCTTTCGTTTAATACGATCCGCCCAGGCAATGCTGGAAATTTGGTTATTCAGGCAGCAGACACGCTGCAAATCGCGGGAGACCCTGATAACCCAAGCAGCCTTAGAAGTCAGATTTTTACCAGCGGCAACTCAGGCAGTATCCGTTTACAAGCAGGGCGAAATCTATTAATTAGCAATACTAATATTACTCTAATCACCGGAAATGGATTGGGTGGGGAAATCGAAGTAATTAGCGGTGGCAACCTGGAAATCAGCAATAGCAGTGGACTTTCAACTCAAACTTTGGGGCGCGGCAATGCAGGCAATATTCTGCTACGCGCCACTGATGACATTACCATTCGCAATTCTCAAGTTGATAGCTCATCGAATGCAATTTCGGATAATCCGGCAGCTTTTGGAAATGCAGGCACGATTCAGTTACAAGCCAGACAGGTTTTCTTAAATGACGGGCGCATCACCACAATTGTTTCAATTCCTCAAGGACTGGGGGGTGATATTGCCATTGCGGGGCGATCGCTCTTCCTCAGAAATGGCAGTTCTATCTCCACAAATGCAGGGATTGACCGACGATTTGGCGGTGGCGATGGCGGCAATATCTCTATTAATGCGGATGTTATTGCCGCAGTGGAATCCGAAAATAGCGACATCACCGCTAGTGCCTTTGATGGACGCGGCGGCAATGTGCGGATCACCACAGAGGGACTGTTTGGAATTGCGTTTCGCCCCCGCCCTGACGATCGGCTGAGTGACATTACTGCTAGTTCAGAGTTTGGACTAGATGGCACAGTCACGATCAACGGCCTAGTGGTTGACCCCAGCCAGGGTCTAGTCGAACTGCCCGCCCAACCTGTAGATGCCTCGCGGCTGATCGCCAGAGGGTGCGGCACAGCAGGCACGGCGATCGCCCTAGCACAGCGAGAATTCGTCGTCTCTGGGCGAGGTGGGCTGCCTGCTGCACCGGGGGATGTGCAGGGTGGCGAGGTTGTTGCGGTGGGTTGGGCGGATCAGGGGTTAGGGGTCAGGGGTCAGGGGTTGGGGGTCAGGGGTCAGGGGTTAGAGGTTGGCTCCAATGCCCCAACACCCCAATACCCCATCACTCCATCACTCCATCACTCCCCCACTCCTCCACCCTTTACCGAGGCTCAGGGCTGGGTTCGCGACGACAGCGGACAAGTGCGGCTGGTGGCGGCGGTTCCGGTGACGGCAAGTAGCCAGATATCGGCGGCTTGTGGAGAAGGGCGATCGCCTACTCGTCAATAATGGCGCTCCGATCCAGCAGGAGGAGCTGTCGCAGTTGGTCGGTATCGAGTTCGGTGAGCCAGTTTTCGCCCGTGCCGACGACCTGTTCCGAGAGGGCTTTTTTGCTTTCGATCAGGTCGTGGATGCGCTCTTCCAGCGTGCCCGTGCAGACGAACTTGTGAACCTGGACATTGCGGGTCTGCCCGATGCGAAAGGCGCGGTCGGTGGCC
The DNA here is from genome assembly GCF_015272455.1 of Thermoleptolyngbya sp. C42_A2020_037. Taxonomy (NCBI): domain Bacteria; kingdom Bacillati; phylum Cyanobacteriota; class Cyanophyceae; order Oculatellales; family Oculatellaceae; genus Thermoleptolyngbya; species Thermoleptolyngbya sp. C42_A2020_037. Next base: position 11,995 of record NZ_JACYLP010000025.1, on the reverse strand, counting down.
TGATTCTCCACGGCGGGGTTCCACCAGCGGTCATAGTGAAAGACGTGGTTGGCGCGAGTCAGGTTTAAACCCACGCCGCCCGCCTTCAGCGACAGGATGAAGATGCGCGGGCCCTGGGGGTCGTTCTGGAAGCGATCGACCATTTCCTCGCGCTGCTTCTTGGAACTGCCGCCGTAGAGGAAGATAACTTCCCGCTTGAACTGCTGTTCGAGGTAAACCTGGAGCTGCTTGCCCCACTCGGTAAACTGGGTAAAGATCAGTGTGCGATCGCCCTCCGCCAGCAGTTCCTCCAGCATTTCCGTCAGCCGTTGCAGCTTGCCAGAACCCGCCAGGAAATCGGCGGGTGAGTCTATTTCAAAGGGTTCCGCATCATTTCGCTCGTCTTCCCCGATTGCCTTCAGCAATGCAGGATGGTTGCACACTTGTTTCAACCGAGTGAGCAGCGCCAGGATCATGCCGTGGCGCTGAATGCCGTCGGCAGATTCGATCTGCTCCAGGGATTGATCGACCAGGCGCTGGTAGATGGCGGCTTGCTCGGCGGTGAGGCCGCAGAAGACGGTCATTTCCTGCTTTTCGGGCAGGTCTTGGATGATGTCGCGGTCGGTTTTGAGGCGGCGCAGGATAAAGGGCTGGACGAGCGATCGCAGGATTTTTAGCGAATCTGTATCGCCGTAGCGCTCGATGGGCACGCCAAACCGCCGCTGAAAAAAGTTGCGCGGGCCGAGGTAGCCAGGGTTGAGAAAATCCAGAATCGACCATAGCTCCGACAGGCGGTTTTCTACCGGAGTCCCCGTCAGCGCAATGCGAAACTGGGCATCCAACTGACGCACCGCCCGAGATTGTTTGGCTTCGGGGTTTTTAATATTCTGCGCCTCATCCAGCACCACGCCCTGCCAGGAGACACGCTTCAGGTCTTTTTCGTCTCGGTAAACCAGGGCGTAGCTGGTGATCACCAGATGATAGCGTTGGGCAGTGCGGGCAAACTCCGCGCCCTGAGGCCGCTTGTCGCCATGCTGCACCCACACACGCAGGCTGGGGCCAAACCGTTTCACTTCTCGCTCCCAGTTGCCCAGCACAGAAGTCGGACAGACGAGCAAGACGGGCTTTTCCAACTGTTCCGTTTCCTGCAAGTGCAGCAGTAGAGCAATGAGCTGAATGGTTTTGCCCAGACCCATGTCGTCCGCGAGGCACGCACCTAAACCCCACTGCTCTAAAAATGCCAGCCAGGATGCGCCGCGAAGCTGGTAGGGCCGCAACTCGCCCTGAAAGCCTTTCGGCGTAGGAATTAGCGATAGGTTTTGGTTGCCCGTAGTAAGGGTGCTGATCAGATCTTGCAGTGCGCCTGAGGCTTCAAAGCTCACCACGGGCAGCTTTTCGATGGTCTGCGTGTCGCCCGTGCTGATGCGGAGCGCGTCTTCTAGAGACAGCGCCATCTGGTCTTTGCGGCTGGCAAAGAAGTCCTGGGCAGCGCGGATGTCCTGCGGACGCAGTTCCACCCATTCGCCGTTGATCTCTACCAGTGGCGTGTTCAGCGCCACCAGCCGATCAAATTCTGCCTTGGAAATGCGCTGTCCGCCGATGGTCAGTTCCCATTTGAAATTCAGCAGACTTTTTAGCCCCATGCCCGCGCTGCCTTTGGGGGCTTCGGCACGGACGCTCAGCCCCAGACGGTTGGCCCAGCCCTGCTCCTGCGACAGGCTCGGCGGCAGCACCACGCCAAAGCCGCTGTCTTGCAAACGCCAAGCGGTCGAGCGGATGAATTCGTAGACTTGCAGGGGATTCAGTCGGCAAGATTGTGGCTGGGAGGTTTGCAGGCTGGGTTCGAGGACGGGGTAGAGGCGGGAGGCCAGGCCCAACCCCGCTAGCAGCGTTTCCTGGGGATGGGGAATGGTGCGCTCTAGGTAGACCAGCCGATCTACCGGGTTGTTCCAGATGGTGCGGGCGCTGACGAGAAATTCGGGGTCATCGGTGGCTTGCAGGAAGTATTCCAGCGTCCAGTCCGTTTGTCCGGCGGCGGGGGGATGCAGGTAGAAGCAGGTGCGGAAGGCGGCGATCTGCTGGTTTAGCACCGGGGCGATGGGTGCAGTCCACTGGGTCAGCGCAGATTGCAGACGCTCGATGCGGGCAGGCTCGGCGGCGATCGCCCCCTCCTCGGTGCCCAGCGCTTGCAGCCATTCTCGCAGGGCAATGTCTTTGGGCAGGGGTGCAGCAGGGAGGGGCTGAGCGGCGATCGCCGCTCGAATTTGCGCCTCCGTCACTCGGTTGAGAAAATCCAGTAGCACCAGCCGCGCCGCCGGGAAAGGGGATTCTTCTGCATTGTCTAGGGCGCTGTGGGGAAGCTGGTAGGTGCGACAGGCGGGCGGCATCCGGCGGGAGAACTGCTGGAGGCGCGTCTGATCGACCTCGCTATCCAGCAGCACTTGCCAGGTGGCGATCGCCGTTCCATTTTGCAGCCGCAACCCTGGCAAAAACTTGGCCCGTGCCAGCAGATCCAGGCTCCATCGTGCTGCGTGCGACCAAAAGCGCAAATCCCCGCTGATAAAAGAGTCTGCTTCGCCTACCGTAGATAGAGGCAGCGAATTCAGCAGTTGAAACGCCTCTAGCGGCGACAGCAGCAGCCCCTCGATCTGCCAGGGGTGCAGTTCCAGCGGGGGCGATCGCCCAGGTTCATCCGCCTCCCCGTCAGGCAGCGCGACAGAATATTGCGGCAGTCGAGAGATTTCACCCTCAACCTCGGTTGTGTAGGTCGGCAACGAGAAATGCAGGGTTTGCCAGCGGGCTTCGGGAATCGCGGGCGATGGCTCTAGCGTCGTGGTGCGCCTGCGCCCTCGACCTCTGGCAGCAGGGACGGGTTCTATCAAAGGAACCTCCGCAACTGGCCAGGCGAGCCGACGAGCTTGATGGAGCGATCGCAACAAATTCAGCAGTTCTACCCGCGACATCGCAAAGGGATGGGGCAGAACCTCACAGTCCAGGTCTGGCTCTTTGCGGCTATTCGTTTCCACCCGTCGCCAGGTTTCACCCCAAATCAAAAATTGCCCGCCTGCGGGCCACGCCAATGATTCGCCGGATTCTGACGTGCTTAGAGAAGAAACCTGGGGCTGAAATAACCAGCTACCGTGTAAGATTGCCATGCGAGCGGAGAACGATGCAATGAGCAGTGCTGAACCGGGACAAAATGTTGGACAAAAGGCTAAAAAGCCTACACCTGGAATGATTGAACCAAGAACTGAAACGCAGTCTGAGGCAGAACCTAAGCTAAATTCGACCTTACCCCTGGCATTGCCGATTCGGAAAACCCTGCCCAACGGGGCGATCGCCGAATTGGATACCCTGCGCCCAGAGGAAGCCGAAGCCGTGCGGGCGCTGCTGAACTATTTCGTAACGTCATCAGGAACTGAAGGATTAACCTATCCCCATGCTCAGCCACTCTCTCCGTCAGAGTTTGCGGCCTATTGGCTGAGCCGGGATGCCTTTGTGGTGCGGGCTGTGGGGGATGCACCGCCGCCTGCATCTGAGGATGCGTTACCCAAAGAGATGTTAGTCGAAGCGATATCGCAAGAAATGTCGCTCAAAGACCCATTGCCACAGAATCTATCGTTAGACAAGACCTCAACCGAGACTTTACCAAACCGCGCATCGCCTACTACGCCTGCGCTTGGGGAAGTCTTGGGAGCTTTTTACCTAAAGCCCAACTTTCCCGGCTGGTGCAGTCATATCTGCAATGCTGGCTTCATTGTACAACCTGCTATGCGAGGTCAGGGGATCGGCCGCTGGATGGCAGAAACCATGCTGGCGATCGCCCCCACCAAGGGCTACACCGCCGTCATGTTCAACCTGGTCTTTGCCACCAACGAGCCATCGCTCAACCTGTGGCGATCGCTCGGCTTTTCCACCCTTGGCCGCGTCCCCCAAGCCGCTCGGCTACCCAATGGAGCAAGCATTGATGCGATGATGCTCTACCGTGCGCTATAGGGCGGACAGTCAAACGGTGGCCAGCCAAAGTTTACGAATTCAGGCGATAAGGGAAAATCTTATAACGGGGCGATCGCCACTTTAACCGCCCACTTTGCCGGGCCCGTCAGTCCTCAGGATTCCAACGTGCAATTGGGGAATCGCCCCAACTGATTGGCTTCTACAATCGCGTTGCGACACGTCAGGGCGCTCTTGCCCGTTTTTCGAGAAAGATCACGCAGATTAATCACCGGATGGCTGCTTTCCGCCGCTTGCAGATAGAGCTCATAGGCCACTTCCAAAACCTGGTGATTGAGCATCAAGGGCTTGACCGTCGCTTCGACTAGATTAAACACAGAAACCCTCCCACTTCATGAAGCAAAGGTTTAGGCAACAGGGCTGATGTCGATCAGCGTAAAGGAATTGTCACCGAATTTTTGGGCATTTGCTTCTGTAAAAAGGAGGGCTTCTAGGGTCTATCGAAGGGTGGATCGTCGGACTCTAGCGGCTCTGCATCAAACGGCTCTGCATCAAACGGCTCTGCATCAAACGGCTCTGCATCAAATAAATGTGGAGGAAATAACACCGCCAGACTGACGGGCAGATGTCCTACCGTGCTGATAAATTCCTGGGCATCGATGATGTCCTCTTGCAGCCATTCGTGCAGCAGGCGGGCGATCGCCACGCAGGCCGCCTCAGTCGGGTCGCTAGGAGCGGGCGTTTCATCGCGCCCACCTTGGCAGAACGGTTTAGACATATGGTGCTTTGCTCCTGTGGAATCTTTTGGTAAATTTCTTGGGGCAAATTTCTGGGGTGAATGGGATTCTTGATTCACCCTATAGGTCTTCACTAAAAATGGATTGAATTACGCATAGAGCCGATCACCCGATGCCGCCGCCTCAGATCTATTGCCCTCCGTGACGCTACGAAGGAAGTTGCCGGAAGCCCCGCAGATGCTCGACTGGCAATCCAAAATCGAGAATCGATACAACCCTGACTATCTATCCAAGTACTACGCTGCGTTATGCAAAATAGTTTCTGACAGACAGAACCCCTGGCTGCTCATCCCCTGGACGAAACTGAATGCCCGTCACCTCCACCAGCAGGTCATTTTTTGGACGGAAGGCAGCCCGGTTGTCATTGACCGAGAGGTAGGTCTGGCCCTGGAACTCGAAGAATAGCGCCTGATTGGCCCCAAGCCGCTGATTTCCGGGCTGGCTGGGGCGCGTATCGGCGTAGGCAGCGTTGACGGCCTGAGCCAGCGTCGTGATGCCGGGTTGATCGATTGCGCCAACGTTAAACAAGGCTCTGGGCAATTCCCGCGTTTTCAGCCGATTGTCAAAATCAAGCTGAAGGCGATCGCCCTCGGCTGGGTTAAAGTCAGTTATTCGGTCAGGGGCCCGCAGCAACGATGTACGGAGCGCCTGAGTTCGGTTGCGTCCCGAAAACACAAAGCGATCGGCTCCCGCATCGCCCGTCAGCACGTCGGCTCCGGGGCCGCCGATCAGCACGTCCCGTCCCGGGCCACCGAGCAACACGTCGTCGCCCGCTTCACCGCGCAGGGTGTCGTTGCCGCCGCGCCCGTCGATAGTGTCATTGCCCCGGCCCCCCGTCAGCACGTCGTTGCGATCGCCCCCGATAATATTGGCACCGCCGACCGAAAACCCCGGCAGTGGCCGCTTATTAAACGAAAGAATCGTGAGGTTGTCGATTTCGTGGTTGTTGGTCAGCACCCCTGTGGCCGCCGCAAAGCCAATTTTGAACGTCGTGGGGACGGGGCCATTGCCCGCCTGCACCACGTTGAACCGATTGACCACCACTTCGCCAGGGTCATTAAAGTCGCGATCGCCGTTCAGATCGACAAACACCGACAGCAACCCGGCTGGCGACAGTTCGATCTGCACAGATCGCCGCGCCTGGGCGCGATTCCCCCTTGGATTGTCTAGGCTGATGGGCAGCGTCTGACTGCCCGTGAGATAGCGATAGTTATTTGCCTCGCTGCCGCGCACCCCCACCGAATCTTGCAACGGCGGTCGCCGCCCCCCCACGCGCCCTTCGGTGGCAGTCGAGAAATTGCCCACCGCGTCGAAACCAATGCCCAAGTAACCACCGACTAGACCCGGCTCGGCATTTCGCGGCGCGTAGCCCAAGGAGCCACCAAATCCACCTGCCTGGGTCGGCGTGGCGTTGCCATCGACCAGAAAGAAGCTGATGCCATCGCCGCCGCTGCCGCCATAGGCATAGAGGTCAAAGCTGACGGAAAAGCCTGTGCCCGTGCTGATGGTTTGGGGAAACAGCACAAGAGAACCCTGGTTGGGCTGGGCAGCGGTAAGTTTGATCAGTGTCATAACGGTGTTTATAAAGTTTGGTAGCCAACAAGCACGCTTCTTTGCAAAGCCCCAAAGCGTGCTTGCAAAGAAGCGTGCTTGTAAAAAAGCGTGTTTGTAAAGTCTTCTAACAGACTTTTCTCTGGCTAAATTCTCAGGGATTTCCCGGTCTATCTTAGGGGTTTTTCTGTAAAGATTTAATGAAGCCTCATAAAGTAGAGATGAACCAGAGGCGCTGAGAGGAAAGGGCGATCGCTCATCCGCAAGGGCTTTGGAGCTAGTTTTGGGGCGATCGCCCTCCATTGATGCAAAATTCAGACATTAAAAAACGTTTCGCACACTACTCTGCCAAGTTTGCACCCCGTCCTTAAATGGCGTTAGCGAGGTCAGAGGTTTGTCAGTACTAACTCGTAGGTGTGCTTTAAAGGAAGTCGTTAAAGGACAGGCTGCGTTGCGGCAGGCAGATTCGAGACCGCTACATCGCTACATCAGGGATCAAGCAGGAGCAATATATGTCAGCGGATCGGCTTCGAGTTCTGTTGTTGATTGAGCAGTGCAATCCTGATTTACCGTCTGTCCCTAATGTGGGGTATCAATATTTCAGAACGATTTGTGAACGGGTTGATGCAACGTTAATCACTCACGAACGCAACCGAGAGTCGCTGGAACGAGTCGCGCCAGATCAGAAGATTTTTTATATTTCCGAAAGCCGCTTGATGCGGCGATATTATCATCTGGTTGATCGTCTAACCGTGATCAACGGCCGGGTGAATTGGCCGCTGCATAACGCACTGGCTTACTTGCTATACGAGGAGTTTAATCATCGGGTTTATCGTTTGTTTCACACCGATGTCCGGCGAGGAAAATATGACCTGGTTCACGCCATCACGCCAATGATGCCGCGCTATCCGGTGAAGCTGGCGCAGGCTTGCGGACAAACGCCGTTTATTCTTGGCCCGGTGAATGGCGGTGTACCGTTTCCCAAGGGCTTCGGCGCAATCGCCCGTCGAGAATTTTCGTACTTTAACTTTCTGCGAGGGCTGGGCCTGCTGCTGCCAGGATACCGAGCAACCTATCAAAAAGCCGATCGCATTTTAGCCGGGTCATCCTATACCTTTGGGATGCTGCAAAAGCGCTTTCAATTGGGCGATCGCCTCCGATTGTTTTACGAAAATGGAATTCCGACAGAGTTCTTTAGGCCGGGTGCAAAACAAGAGCAGGGCGATCGCATCAACCTGCTATTCGTCGGTCGTTTGGTGCCCTACAAAGGCGCAGATATTTTGCTAGAAGCGCTGGCAGAAATTAAGCCCCTTGCATTATCGAAAACTCGGCTAACTATTGTGGGTGATGGGGCCGAGCGGGAATATTTAGAAGCGCTAACGCGGCAGCTTGACCTGCAAGACATTGTAGAATTCGCGGGCTGGGTTCCTCATTCAGAAACACATCGCTACTATAGTCAGGCGGATCTCTTCTGCTTCCCGTCAATTCGGGAATTTGGCGGAGCGGTGGTGCTGGAGGCGATGGCGGCGGGACTGCCCTGCATCGTTGCCGACAATGGCGGCATCGCCGAATACATGACTCCCAACACGGGCTTTACTATTCCGCTGCATTCCCGCGAGTATTTGGTGTCTACGCTGGCAGAAAAAATTCAACTGCTGGTAGAAGACGAGGCGCTGCGATCGCACCTGTCGCAAGGGGCGATCGCCCATGCCCGCCAGTTTGAGTGGGAACACAAGGCAGAACAGATTGTGGCGCTCTATCACGAAGTGCTGGCAGAACGTCGAGTGTTCTCGCCTGCGGAAGCGCTGATCTAGGCAGCATCAACGATCCTAGTGTCTGGGCTTATGTCGATTCTAGAGTTTGGATTGGTGATTTTGGATGCCCGTCACCTTTCCCTCTTCGTTCTTCGTTCTTCGTTCTTCCCTCTTCCTTCTTCCCTCTTCCTACACCGACGGACTCAACGCGGTCGGCGGATTCGTCTCTGAACTTGCGGCTTGTGCAGCCATTTCCTTCAGCCGCTTAATCCGTTCTTCAACAGGCGGGTGTGTCATAAACAGCGTCATCAGCCCTTCCCGCGACAAGGGATTCACGATGAATAGCGGCGCAAAGGCGGGATTGCCGTGGATGGGAACCTTCTGTCCTGTCGCTTCTAGGGCCTCTAGAGCGCGAACCAGCGCCAGGGGATCGCCCGTGATCTCGGCGGCTCCGGCATCGGCGGCAAACTCCCGCGTGCGAGAAATTGCCATCTGGATCAGCCCCGCCGCCAGCGGCCCCACCACCAGCAAAAACAAGATTGCCAGGGGATTGTTGCCGCGTCGCCCTGCCCGCGACACTGGAAAATAGAGTGCGCCCAGCGTCAGAATGCGCCCCAGGTAGGTGAGCGAACCAGCCAGGGTGCCCGCTACAGCCTGCGTCAGCGTATCGCGGTTGCGGACGTGGGTGAGTTCGTGGGCGATAACAGCATCCAGTTCATCGGGCGGCAGCAGCTTGATGAGTCCCTCGGTGAGGGCGATCGCCGCGTGATTGGGGTCGCGCCCGGTAGCGAAGGCATTGGGCGACTCTGACGGAACGATATACACCGCAGGCATGGGAAGCTCAGCACGATCGCACAGTTTTTCAATGCGGTCGTATAGCTCTGGCGCGTCTTCTCGTGGCGTGGGCTTGGCCTGAAATGCTGCCAGCGCCGCTTGGTCGGAATAGTACCAGGAGCCAAAGCTGCTCAGTGCCGCAAACGCGAGCCCGTAGTAAAGGCCCGTCTCGTTGCCCACCAGCAGATAGCCCGCCAGCACAATCAAGCCGCTGAGCAGCGCCAGCAGCGCCAAAGTTTTGAACTGATTCATCCCCGCCATAGAACCCTCGTAAATCGACAAGTTTGCTTGAGGTTTCTACAGCATCGCAGACTCTCGGTTTGGCAAGGTCTATCTGAGGAAAGAAAATTGGCAACTGGGAGTATGGTCAGTCCCTCTCCAAAGGAGGAGGCGGCTGAAAACTAGGCGCGGGCTGCGGCTTTGGCGGCCAACGTTGCCAGACCAAAAGAAAGCAATGCATTCAGCGCCAGGTAGCCACGGGCGATCGCCCCTGCGCCCAGTCCCATTACCTGTGGATCGACCACCGCGCTAATGCCCAAACAGGCCGCCACGCCCAGCGACGCGCCGATGGCCACCCACTTGCCCCAGGAATGCCCCAGCAGCAGCGCCACCAGCCCAAACGGAATCAGCACACTGGCAAATAGGGGGTTCAGTGCTGCGCTGCCAGATACCGCGCCGCCCAGTTCGGGAATCGAGCTACCCAGGAGCCGGAAGGGATATTGCGGCAGGTCGTAAATATAAAAGCCCCGGAATGGGAAAAAGCCACTGCTGCCCGCCACCAGCCCCAGCCCCAGCGACAGACTCAGCACGGGCACATAGCGCCGCAGCAGCCACGCCAGCAGGTACGACCCCAGCACCATGCCTAGTTTGGGTAGGAAAGCCACCGCGCCGCCATCAAACCAGAAGCGCAGGTTGAGATAGCCGTTGTCGCGCAGCCAGCGCAGGAAGTCCTTCACGTCCAGGTTTTCTTGCTGGGCCAGGCGGACGGCGGCGTTGGCATCTAGCCGCCCTGCGCCGAAGTGGTTGAGCGGATCTTCCGTGACCTGGCGGGCAGAGGATTTGAGGATTTGGGCGATCGCCTCTGGTTCTGTAATACCCACGGATTTCACCAGCGCAGCAACGGCGGCAACGTGGGGCGCGGCCATGCTCGTGCCCTGGAAGGCGCGAAACGCGGGTTCGCCCGTCTCCGGATCGATGGTCTGCTGCAAGATGCCGCCTGCGTCGTTTTCGCCCTCAAACGCGCCGCCCGGTGCGGCAATGTCTACGCCCGCGCCAAAGTTGGAATAGGGCGCTTTGGCTCCCGTGGCATCCACGGCCGACACGGCAATCACGTTGCCATAGCGGGCCGGAAATCCGGCGGCGTTGGTGTTGGCGTTGCCCGCCGCGGCCACAATCACCACGCCCTTGCTGTGGGCATAGTCGATGGCATCGCGCATCACGCCTGCATCGCCGCCCCCGCCCAAGCTGAGGTTAATTACGTCCGCCCCGTGGTCGGCGGCAAAGCGAATCGCCTCGGCAATATCGGTGACAGTGCCGCCGCCCTCTGCGCCCAGCACCTTCAACGGCATCAGGCTGGCTTCGTAGGCAATGCCCGCCACACCGAGGTTGTTGTTGGTCGATTGGGCGATCGTTCCGGCAACATGGGTGCCGTGGCCGTTGTCGTCGATCGCCTCTTCCCGGTCGTTCACAAAGTCGTAGCCAGGGACGAATTTCGTCTGCTGCAAATCGGGCACAGGCGCGATGCCCGTGTCGATTACTGCAATAGTCATGCCTGCGCCTTTGCTCTCGTTCCAGGCTGACTCCATCTGAATCGCCTGGAGGTTCCACTGTTTGGGATAGTCGGGGTCGTTGGGCACGTCGAGCGTGCGGTAGATATAGTTGGGGTCGATGGATTCGGTGTAGCGGCGCAGGTCGGAGCGGCGCAACGCCCGCAGAGTCTGTTTATCACCCGGCAGAATGTAGACCTGCTCGGCTTCGGAAAAAGCGCTGTTGAGTCGGGGCGTGATGCTGAATTGCTGGGCGATCGCCCCTAGCTGCTGCTCCACCTCTGCCGCCGTCAGGTCATCCCGAAAATCCAGCACAATCGATTCATACTCGCCCCGGCTGCCCAGCCCCGGCACCTGGCTCAGCGCCAAAATCAGCCCCGCTAAAAACAGCCCAATCCACCACAGCCGTCCCATCGCTTCGACTCCCAGGAAGTGTTTCTTCCCAACGATAGCTCAGGCGCTAGAAGAGTTGGAGGACGGAGTTAAGAAACGCAACTGAGAAGTTTGCCCTTTGAAATTTGCGCTTTGAATTGCTTCACGCCTGGGTTTCAGGCTTATCAGCCATTGCAAGCTGGAGGTGCCATCATCGAAGCACAAAACTCAGCGAAAATGAGAAGTAAGTCCAAAACCAAGACGATTTCCCCACGCTCCCTACTGTCACCAGCCCTCGCCCTATGACATCTTCTCCTTTGTCGCCGGATCGCATCGCTCCAGCCCTTGCAGCAAACCTGACGCACATCACACTCGATCGCGCCAAGCTTGCAGATTTTTGCCAGAAGCACCGCATTCGCAAACTCTCGCTATTTGGCTCTATCCTACGCGACGATTTTGATCCAGATCGCAGCGATGTCGATTTTCTGGTGGAGTTTTTGCCTGAAGCTCGAATTGGATATTTTGAAATCGTTCGTATCGAAAATGAGCTGTCTACCATGATTGGTAGGAAAGCGGATCTCAGAACACCTCAGGAACTCAGCCGTTATTTTCGGCAAGAAGTAATTGACGAAGCTGTCACTCAATATGTGCGGACATGACAAAACTTGACGATACAACTCGCCTGCAACATATGCTGGACTATTCCAGAAAAGCCTGCGAATTTACACAGGGTAAAACTCAGGCCGACTTGGAGTCAGACGAAGTGCTAACACTGGCAATCGTTCGGCTGATTGAAATTGTTGGCGAGGCCACAGCAAATGTATCTCCAGAGCGTCGAAAAGAGCTTTCAGATATTCCCTTGGAGTGAGATCATCGGCATGAGAAATCGAGTTGTTCATGCCTACTTCGATGTCAACTTTAATATCGTTTGGAACAGAGGTGTTGAAAGATAGCTCAACATACAAAAAATGGGGGCAGAATGTAGTAT
>NZ_JACYLP010000027.1:0-118361 GCF_015272455.1 Thermoleptolyngbya sp. C42_A2020_037 | reverse complement strand
ACTCGGCCGCCAAAATCCAAAACCCAAAATCGACCTTATCTGTTCTTACTCATTCGCGCCAGGGTTGCTCCGGACTTCACGGTGTAGGCAGCGCAGCACTTCGCCGGGTTGCTCGGCATTGAGGACGATGCCGTTGGGCGGAAATTCCAGGGCACGGGTCCACTCGAAGCGTTCGGCATAGCGGAGCAGGTGCAACCGGTCGATGGCCAGTTGCGCGTCTTCGGGCAGGCCGATGATGTAGTGGCGCAGGCGGCGACGGTGGGGCAGTTCGCAGGTGAGCGGGGGCAGCGAAAACTGGGTCGCCTCCGAGCGTGGGGACGACCAGGTGTATTGAACTGTCAGCATTTGGGGTTTCCTCCTGGAAACGAGTGGGGTAGGAAACCCCGAAATGTTGGCCGCCCCCGGAGGTGAAGCGCTGGGACAGGGCGGCCTACAATGGACGCAGCCCTGAGACAGCCGGTACTGTCGAGGGGTCAGGCGTTGGTGGGTGCTGCTAACACCTGCCAGCGCCGTAAGTGACTAAACGACCAAAATTTCGGGGGAAAACAAGCTGCTCGCACGACAGCTATGGCGCTGTATTATACACCGAATCGGGCGATCGCCATCTTCTTTTTTTTGGTTTAATGGCTGTTTGATTTGAGACGCGACAGCCTTTGGGGGAGGAGCAAGCTATGGTAGCCAGTGATAGCTATAGTAGCCAGTGATACAGAGCCTCCGGGGCGATCGCAGGCTCAATGGTATAGAGAATGGGTGTAGAGATAGGAGGAGCCGCCTGCGCTGCTCAGTCTGTAACCCCATCCTTTGGAGGGATTGCCAAACGTCGGTGTCTGAATCGTCTGCTAATTTTGTAGATGCAACGCGCCTGCTGATGGGCTTGCAGCAGGTCAGTTCGCTGGTGCAGCAGTTTGGGGACTGTCGAGAGCCAGAAGAAATGGTGCGCCGGGCCACAGACGGACTCGTGGAAGCGTTTGACTGTGCGTTTGCCCGCATCTGGCTGATGGAACCGGACGGGCAGTTTTTGCGGCTGGTGGCTTCGTCGGGGCTATATACCCGGCTGGATGGTTCCTTTGCGCGAGTGCCGCTGGGGGCGTTTAAGGTGGGTAAAATCGCCCAAAATCGCATTCCGTTTTTGAGCAATAATTTGTCGAATGAAGCCTGGGTTAAGGATCGCAACTGGGCGATCGCCAACCAGATTACAGGCTTTGCGGGCTATCCGCTGGCAATTGGCGATCGCGTGATTGGCGTGCTGGCGGTCTTCAGCCATCGCCCGCTGTCGCCGGAGTTTTTGGAGGTGCTGCAAAGCCTTTGCACCACGCTGGCCGTGATGATCGAGGCGGGGCAGCGACAGCGGCAGGAAGAAAGGGCGATCGCCACCCTGCGTCCTGGCTCTCCCACGCCGCTGCTTTCAGAACAAATTGCCCAGTGGCTACCGCCGACGCGCCTCAGCTTGGTGGGGACAGAGCGGGTGCTGTCTCCGGCGATCGCCTGTCTGTTTTTGCGGCTGGTGGAGGTGCTGCACGGGCTGTCCTGCACCTATTGCCGCCTCAGCTACGAGCCGCATCAGGTCATTCTAGAAGCGATGATTGTGCCGCCCAGCTTTGCAGCCCATCGCCTGCAAGACTGGAGTGAAGCAGCATTTGGCGAGTTTCCGCTGGCGGCGACCGGTTTGCGAGGCACGTTGCAACTTTTGCCCAACCCGTCGCAGAACGTGCTGCAAGTGGCGTTGCAACTGCCTGACGCAGGGGCGGCGGCGGGGCCCACCGTGCGCGTCGTTTGCACCCGTGCGATTGTGCAGCTTGCCCTGACACAACTGGCCGTCCTGGCTGGACTCTCCGTCTTTCCATTTGCGAGTCTGGCAGATGACGCAGATCTGCCGCTCCTCACCGACGACCCCGCCGCCGCAGCCCACGCCCGTCGGGTGCTGTGGCTGCAAACCCAGGCTCAGCCGTTGCCCACGCTGCCAGCCACCGTTTTGGGACGGATTGACCTGGACATTACCCCAGAGCAGTTGCGCCAGGCTGTTGAAACCGTGCTGCAAGACCGGCCCTGGCCGCCGACGCTGGGCGAAGAACTGAAGGGGCTATCGGATCGAGAGCGCGAAATTTTGGGACTGCTGGCGCAGGGATTGCGCGATCGCGACATTGCCGATCGACTAATCCTCAGCGAGAGTACGATCAAGTTTCATCTCAACAATGTCTTGTCCAAACTCCAGGTGCAGACGCGCTATCAGGCGATTTATCAGGCTACGCGCAATGGTTGGATTTAGAGGCTTTTAGAGGGAAATGCAGGAGAATGCGTTAAATCAGAAAAACAGCGATCGCGTAAAGGCTTTAGGAATCCTGCCATTGTTCATAAACGTGGCAATGAATAATCGAATAAACGGTAGGACGCAGAGGGCACTGCCCTAAGTTGAGGCACTTCCAAATACATAACGATGAAATAAGGAACACCTGCTCTGTATTGAAGCCATGCGAGGAATTAGCTCCATCTATTTATTTTGTAGAGATATGGACTTGCTAAATTCTTCTGCAACAAATAGACCTGAGTCGTCTTACGTCGGGCGAATAGGTTCAACATTGCTCAATATTTCGCTCAGCCTTTTAAGGATTTCATTTTACTAAAAGCGAAATGGAGATTTGTATAGATTTGTCGGGTATTCTGGAACACTAGAAGCAAAAAACTCATTTCTTAACAAAGTTCTATTTTCTACGCTGCCAGACGCTCCAGAGTTCATGTTTATGAATCTTTTTAAAAATCACGCTTCGAATCAGCAAGCAGAAAGGCAAGCCTCCAGTGACTCAGTATTCCGCGAGGTTTTTCAGGCGAATCCGGCGGCGAGTCTGCTGCTGTCTTTTCCTGAAGGGCGGATTCTGGAGATCAACGAGGCGTTTTGTGAATTGGTGGGCTGGAGTGCCAGCGAGGTGACGGGGTGGCGGATTGCTGAGACAGGGATCTGGGCAGAGGAGGGCAGCTACGCACGGCTCATTCAGCAGATCCAGACAGAAGGAGCGGTGAGCGCGATCGCCGATGTTTTTTGCACCCGCGCGGGTAGCCTCCGGCCGGTGCTGCTGTCGGCCCGTGCTGTGTCATTTGGCGACGAGCCGAGCCTGTGGATTACGGCGATCGCCCAACCCACTGAACCTGTCGAATCTTCTCAGCCCGCACCTCCGCACCTTGCCAGCCAGATTCTCGATCATGCTGCGGCATCAATCGGGCAGATTCGCCTGTATCCCGATCGCCATTGGCAGTATGACTATTGCTCCGCAGGCTGCGAGCAGGTGTTTGGCTTCACAAATGCAGAATTGATTGGCGGTGCATGGTTGGAGCGATTGCTGCCGGAGGATCGGGAGACGGTGCTTTCCACAGAAGTGGAGGCGGTTTTGGCAGGGCGATCGCACCGCACAGAGTACCGATTTCTGCATAAAAACGGCAGCCTGCGATGGATCGCCAGCTACCTGTCGCCCCGCTGGGATGCCACAGAAAACTGCTGGCGAGTGGTGTTTGTGGATACCGACATCACCGAGCAAAAGCGGCTAGAAGCCGAGCTGCAGACCACGAGCGTTGCCCTGCGCCAGAGCGAAGAACGGTTTCGCCAAATTGCCCAAAGCATCAAGCAATTTATCTTCATCCGGGATGCCCAGACGCAGCAGTGCCTCTACGCCAGCCCAGGCTACGAGACGATCTGGGGACTCAGTTGCAACAGCCTGTATCAAGATCCTATGTCTTGGCTGGAGTCGGTGCATCCAGCGGATCGTCCAAATGTGGAAGAGGTTGTAAAGCGCCAGTTTCAGGGCGATCGCATCTGGCATGAATATCGGATTTTTCGCCCCGACGGCACGCTCCGCTGGGTGCAGGCCGAGGTTTTTCCTGTCTTGGACGAAACAGGTGCATTTACCCGCTGCGCGGGCATTATCGAAGACATCACCGAGCGCAAACAGCTAGAAGCGGAGCGGCGGGCTGCTGAGGAGTCTTTGCGACAGAGCGAAGAGAGATTCCAGCAAATCGCCAGCCATGTCAACCAGCTTTTTCTGGTGTGCGATGCCAAAACGGGTGAATACCTCTACGTTAGCCCGGCCTACGAGCGAATCTGGGGCCGCAGTTGCGAAAGCTTGTATCGCGATCCCCAGTCCTGGCTGGAGGCGGTGCATCCGGGCGATCGCCCTGCGGTGCTTGCTTCTATGGCCCACCAGCGCCAGGGCGAAGCCACGCATCGCGAATATCGCATTGTTCGCCCTGACGGAGCCATTCGCTGGGTGCGAGCAGATATCTTCCCTGTGCTGGACGAGGCAGGCACGGTAACTCGCTTTGTAGGCTTTGCCGAAGACTTTACCGAACGCAAACACGCAGAGCTAGCCCGCGACCTGGCCGAAGCCGCCCTGCGAGACTCAGAACAACGATATGCCTCTTTCTTTCGCTGTAGCCCAGCGGCGATCGCCGTCTCATGTCCCTCTACGGGGCAATATATCGAGGTCAATCCCGCATTTGAGCAATGCACAGGCTACACCCGTGATGAAGTCATCGGACGCACCGCCGCCGAACTTGACCTGTGGGTGGATCTGACCCAGCGAGAACATCTGCTGCAACAGGTACAAGCCCAGGGCGGCACAACAGATATTGAGTTTCAACTCCGCCGCAAGGATGGCGAGATTCGCACGGTCTTGATGACAGCCGAGTGCTACGAAATCGACGGCTACGACTATTTAATGACCGTCGGTGTAGATATTACCGACCGCAAGCAAGCCGAAGCCGCCCTGCAAGCCAGCGAAGCCCGCTATCGAAAGCTGGTAGACCACGTGCCCAATACCGCTGTAAGCACGATAGACCGCAACCTGAGGGTCACCTTCGCCAGCGGGCAGGCGCTTCAGGACATTGGGTTTATATCAGGCTTTTTGGTGGATAAGTCTGTGTTCGAGGTTGCACCTCGCGAAGCGTATCCGCAGCTAGACCAGATGCTCCAGCGAGCGTTGGCAGGCGAGTCTGGCCGAGTCGAGATGACCTATGCGGAGAAGGATTGGCTGGTAAGCGTTACGCCACTGTCTGGCGCGACAGATCAGGTAGAAGAGTTGCTAATCGTCAGCCATAACATTTCTGACCTCAAGGCGCTGGAGAGTGAACTCAAACGCCAGCGCGATTTTCGGGAGCTACTGTTTAACGAGTCTAGCGATGCGCTGTTTTTGGTGGATCTGGAAACACTGCACACGGTCGATTGCAACCAGCGGGCAGTTGAACTGTTTGAAGCCGACCATAAGGCTGACCTGATTGGCTTTGAAGGTCACCTGCTGCAAAAGCAGCCCTTTACGCCAGAAGAACTGGAGGCAATCACCCAACAAATTGCCCAACAGGGCTGCTGGAGCATGGAGTTGGAGTATGTGACGTGCAAGGGGCGAGTGTTTTGGGGAGATCTGTCAGCCAGGCAGATTACCTTTGGCGACCAGCGGTTTAACCTGGCACGGGTAACTGATATTAGCGATCGCAAAGCCGCAGAATTTGCCCTCCGTCACCGAATGCAGCGAGAACAGGCGCTGAACCAGGTTATTCGAGCCATTCGACAGTCTCTAGATCTGGATGCCATTTTTAGCACTGCAACCCAGGAAATTGCCCAACTGCTGGGGGCAGACCAGGCAAACGTGGTGCAATTTTTCCCGGATCGCGGCCATTGGCAGGTTGTAGCCAGCCACCACACCCGTCGCGACTTGCCAGCCGTGAGGGGGATGCAAATTCCGGATGCTGACAACCCCCTTGCGGCTCAGCTTCGGCGCATGGAAATCGTCAAAATCGACGATGCGAGCCTGCTCGAAGATGACATCAATCGACAGATTGCGGCCCTAGTTCCTGGCTCTTGGCTGATGGCGCCGATGGAGATAGACGGGAGCGTTTGGGGCTGTTTTGCGGTCATCAAAAACCCAAAAATTGCATGGACTGATGAGCAGGTGAGCCTGATTCAGGCGCTTGTCGATCAACTAGCGATCGCCATTCAGCAGGCTGCCCTCTACAAACGGCTGCAAGAGTCTGAGTCAAGCCTGAGGGACGTGCTAAACAATGCGATCGCCGCTGTGTGTAGCTTCCGCGTCTTTGGCAATCACGACTGGATGTACGACTACTATTCCACAGGCAGCCGAGCCGTCTATGGCTATGAACCCGAAGAACTGATGGCCGACAAGCATCTGTGGATGTCGCGAGTGCATCCCGAAGACATAGAGCCGGTTATTATGCCGCTCTACGACGTGATTTTTCAAGAAGGCACCTGCACCTACGAATATCGGTTCTATTGCAAAGGCGGGGCGCTGCGCTGGCACCTGGCCACGCTCACGGCCCGTCGAGATGCGATCGCCGACTGCTGGATTGCCACCGTCATCACCGTCGATATCACCGAGCGCAAACAAGCCGAAGAAAAACTGGCCGCAAGTCAGGCATTGTATAAGTCTTTGACCGACGTGCTGCCGCTGTCTCTCTATCGCAAGGATCGGGGCGATCGCATCACCTTTGCCAATCGCACCTACCTGGATATTCTGGGCATCACCCTGGAGGAGTGCCTGGGCAAGACGACCTGCGACATCGTGCCGCCCGATTTGGCTCCCCATTGCCTTGCGGCAGATGAACAGATTTGGCGAACTGGGGAACCCGTCAGTCGTGTCGAAATGTCGGAAGCCAGGGGCGATCGCCAATACTTCCAAACCATGAAAAGCCCGGTGTACGACGCTGATGGACAAATCGTAGAAATTCAGGGCATCTGTTGGGAGATCACCGACCGCATCAAGACTGAGAAATCTCTGGAACTGCACAGCCTGATCGTGCAAAACATGGCCGAGGGCGTGTGCCTGGTGCGGGCGAGCGATGGCATCATCGTCTACGCCAACCCCAAGTTCGAGGCCATGTTTGGCTATGAGAGCGGCGGACTCAACGGCAAACACGCCTCCGCCGTGAACTATGAAGACGACACGCTCGACGCGCAGGAAGTGCATCGCAACATCGCTCACCATCTCGACACCTACGGTGAATACACTTACACGATTTGCAACCGCAAAAAAGACGGCACGCCCTTTTGGTGTCGAGCCACCACTGTTCGGTTCGACCATCCCGACTACGGCATCGTCTATGTCGCTGTCCACGAAGACATCACCGAGCGGCGGCAGGCAGAATTGGCGCTTCAGGAAATGAGCGCCGCCATGAGCAACGCTATCGAGGGCATTGCGCGGCTTGACCCACAGGGACGATATCTGTCTGTCAACCGAGCCTACGCTCGGATCATGGGCTATGAGCCAGCAGAAATGATCGGGATGAACTGGCAGCAAACCGTTCACCCTGAAGAACTTGCGACGGCGATCGCAGGCTATGAGTCCATGCTGCAACACGGCAAGGCTGAGCTAGAACTGCGGGGCCTCCGCAAGGATGGCTCCGTCTTTTACAAACAGGTCATCATAGTGGCGGCCTACAACCCAAAACAGCAGTTCACTGGCCATCACTGTTTCATGCGAGATATTAGCGATCGCAAACAGGCAGAAGCCGCCCTTGCCAGGGAATTGGCCCGCAGTAAAGCCCTATTCGAGGCATCTATAGACGGCATCGTGGTGATGTCTGAGGGTAAGGTGATCGAAGCCAATCCCAGCTTTGCCCAAATGCTGGGTTATTCACTAGAAGAAGTCCAGTCCTTGACGGTTGCCGATTGGGAGGCGCAGTGGACGCAAGAGGAATTGGTACAGGTCAAAGCTGAGTTCAAAGGCCGAAGCCACCGGTTTGAAACGCGCCACCGCCGCAAAGATGGCTCAATTTATGAAGTGGAAATTAGCGCCAATCCGGTCAATTGGGATGGGCAAACGGTGCAGCTTTGTATTTGTCGGGATGTGAGCGATCGCAAGCGCACCGAGCTAGAGCTAAAACAGGCCAAAGAAACCGCCGAAGCCGCCAATTCTGCCAAGAGTACATTCCTGGCCAACATGAGCCACGAACTGAGAACTCCGCTCAACGCCATCCTTGGATTTAGCCAGCTTCTGGCCTACGATCCCCTGCTCAACGACAGCCAGCGAGAGCAATTAGAAATTATTAACCACAGCGGCGAACATTTGCTGAGTTTGATCAACGACATTTTGGAAGTCTCGAAGATCGAAGCGGGTCGAATTAAGCTCAACACCAGTAGCTTTGACTTGTATCAACTGCTGGATGGACTGATACAACTGCTGCGCTTCAAGGCATCCGAGAAAAGTATTTCACTGGTGCTAGATCGCGCCCCAAACCTACCGCAGTATGTAGTCACCGATGAAGGTAAGCTTCGACAAATCTTACTCAACTTACTCAGCAACGCCATCAAGTTTACCGAAGCGGGTAGCGTTACCCTGCGGGCCAGGGCTGCCGAAACGCCTGATTGCTTGCCCGACGATTCTTCGCAGTCGGACACGCCTCAAACCCAGCGACTCCAATTTGAAGTCATCGACACGGGCTGTGGCATTGCAGCGGAGGAAATCGAGGATTTGTTCGATGCCTTTGTGCAAACAAAGCACAGTCACCGAGCTAATGAAGGAACGGGCTTGGGGCTGACGATTAGCCGCCACTTTGTGAATTTAATGGGTGGCGACATCCGCGTTCAAAGCGCCTTGGGGGAGGGCAGCACCTTTGCCTTCGAGATTCAGGTAGAGGGACAAACTGAGGCAGTGGTGCTGTCGCCTGTTGAGACTCGCCGTGTGTTGACGCTGGCCCAAGACCAGTCCCCTTGCCGGATTTTGATTGTGGAAGACCAGTGGCAGAATCGCCAGTTCTTGGTGGAGTTGTTGTCGTCTATTGGGTTTGAGCTTGAAGAAGCCATCAATGGTTATGAGGCGATCGCCCGTTGGTCTACCTGGCATCCCGATTTGATTCTGATGGATTTGCGAATGCCGGGAATGAACGGGTTCGACGCGGTTCAACAAATCCGCCAGGATGAACAGGCGCTCAGGTCTCAAAGTCAAACGCAAAGCAACATAGATTATTCCCCATTTAAGGCAACTAAGATTATTGCGCTGACGGCAGATGCGTTTGAAGAAACCAGAGCAACAGCGCTAGAAGCGGGCTGCGACGACTTTATTCGCAAGCCCGTTCAAGAGAGCTTGTTGCTCACCAAAATTGCAGAACATTTGGGCGTTCAATACATCTATGAAATGACTGAGAAGCGATCGCCGGAAGCTAATGTTGCGGCAGAAAATTTAGACTGCGATCTGTCGCTTATGCCTGTTGAATGGATTGCCGAACTGCATCAGGCCGCCACGGAAGGATTTGACGATCGCATCCTGCAACTGGTGCGGCAAATTCCCCGGGACTATTCCTGCCTGTCAAGTTCTTTGACCCATTGGGCAACAAACTATCAGTTTGAGGCGATTACTCAACTGACGCAGCCGCTCATCGAATACGAGACAGACTCAGCACCCTAGAGCCAGAGATTTAGCCCCGGAAAGGCTATGACGTGGCGTGCAGTGAATTGAGAACTGCGCCGATGCAGAATTTTTCGCAGGCTGTGCTTGCAAGAAATCGTTCGATCGGGGCTGGATCGTGGCGTGACCCGGCAGCCTCCAGATTTGCCCATCGGAAAACTCTGATTAGAATCTTGAGTGTAGGGATCGGGGGCGATCGCCCCAAAAACTCCCAAACACTTATTAGGCACGGATTAAATTTTGCGGAACATTCCCCATGAATAGGACAGAATCATGGAAACGAAACATGATATTCAGGCACCTTGCAGGGGGACAGAGTGCGGTTGTTTAAGACCATTGCAGGACTTCGCTCCTATCTTGCGTCGTGCCTTCAGGAGACAGACAGTGCAGTGACGGCGCAGACCAGGCGATCGCTTGGTCTGGTGCCCACGATGGGCGCACTGCACGAGGGACACCTCAGCCTGATTCGCCGCGCCCGCCAGGAAAACGCCGTGGTCACTGTCAGCATTTTCGTCAACCCGCTGCAATTTGGCCCGCAAGAGGATTTTCACAAGTATCCCAAAACCCTGGCGCAAGACAGCGAGCTTTGTGAAGCCGCGGGCGTGGACGTAATTTTTGCCCCCAGCGCCGAGGAACTGTATGGCGGACGCAGCGGCTCCAGAAAGGATATACTGACGCAGGTGATTCCGCCGCGGGCAATGATGGCGGTGCTGTGCGGGCCGCATCGGCCGGGGCACTTTGAAGGCGTGGCAACGGTGGTGGCAAAGCTGCTCAACATCGTGCAGCCCGATCGCGCCTATTTTGGGCAAAAAGACGCTCAGCAGCTGGCCATTTTGCGGCGGGTTGTGGCGGATTTGAATCTGCCTGTTGAGCTGATTGCTTGCCCTACAGTGCGCGAAGCCAGTGGGCTGGCCCTGAGTTCGCGCAACCAATACCTTTCGCCAGAGGAGCGCTCGCACGCTGCTGCCCTTTATCGCAGCCTGCATCGGGCTGAGCAAGCGTTTCACCAGGGTATTCGCAAGAGTCAGGAGCTAATTTCAATTGTGAAGGAAGAGTTATCAACCGTCGCGGCGATGCGGCCGCAGTATGTGGAACTGGTGCATCCAGAAACGATGGTGCCGCTGGCCGAAGTGGAGGAGCGCGGGCTGGTGGCGATCGCCGCTCATTTGGGCAACACGCGCCTGATCGACAACATCGTGCTGAGCGCCCGCAAGCCGATTATCGCCATCGACGGCCCCGCCGGAGCCGGAAAATCTACCGTTGCCCGTCGCGTCGCGGCCGAACTGGGTCTGCTGTATCTCGACACGGGAGCCATGTATCGCGCGGTGACCTGGCTGGTGCAGCAGTCAGGCATAGAGATTTCGGATGAAGCGGCGATCGCCGAACTGGTGAGCCAGAGCAAAATTGAGCTAGTCCAGCACTTAGAGATGCAGGAGCCAGAGGCAGGTGATGCTTCACTGAGTTTGGCAAATCCGCTGACAGTTTTGATCAACGGGCAGGACGTGACCCGCGAGATTCGCACGCCAGCCGTGACAGCCCAGGTATCGGCGATCGCCGCCCAGGGCGAAGTCCGCAGGGCGCTGGTGAAGCAGCAGAAGGAATACGGTCGGCGCGGCGGCGTGGTGATGGACGGGCGAGACATTGGCACGCAGGTCTTTCCCGATGCTGAACTCAAGATTTTTCTGATGGCTTCGGTGCAGGAGCGGGCCCGCCGTCGCCAGCTTGACCTTAGGGAGCAAGGTCAGCCAGAGGTGTCTCTGGAAACCCTGGAACGAGCCATCTTTGAACGCGACCAAAAGGACAGCAGCCGCAAGATTTCGCCGCTCCGCAAAGCCGACGATGCCATCGAACTGGTGACGGATGACCTGACGATCGAGGCGGTCGTGGAAAAAATTGTTTGCCTGTACCGCGATCGCCTATTGTCCGGCGCGTGAGCCTGAGTTGGGTGTTTGCGTGGAACCTCGGCAGAGCAACGGTAGACTAGGAGCATGACGCAACCCACCGTCATCACAAAAGCCATCACCAACCTGAATGAAGCTCAGGAGCGCTTTAATCTGCAACTGGCTGAGCGTGCGGATTTCTTCAGCGAGTGGTTAACAGAATTGCCAGGGCTGACCCATGCCGAAACAGCAACTCTAGACCGTTTGAAGCAGCGCTACCAGTACTACGCAGCAGATGGCTCGATCACCGAAGGAACAATCGACATCATTCTAGTGTCACCGCTGCTGGAATTGCTAGGTCTGTGCGATCCGCCCTACAAAATTCGGGCAGAAAAATATGTGCAGATTGAAATTGAAGAGGGCGATCGGCGGCTTCAGGGGCTAATTGATGTGTTAGTGGTTCAAGACCAGCTTTGGCTAGTGCTGATTGAAAGCAAGCGGTTTGGGTTTAGCGTCCTGCAGGCGCTCCCGCAGACCCTTGCTTGCCTATCAGCGGCTCCTCAACGCGATCGCCCCGTCTATGGGCTAATCACCACAGGCGAGGACTATCTGTTTGTCAAGCTGGATGGGCGATCGCGCCAGTATGACTTGTCAGACAAGTTCACTCTGACGACTCGACGAAACAATCAGCTTTACACCGTTGCTCAGGTGATCAAACGCCTGATGCAAGCAAGCAGAGCATCCGACACCAAATCTAACGGCTACTCCAAAGGCTAATTAAAGGCTGATCATCATCAAAGGCTAATCAATCGAGATGGACTGCGGCCCGCTGCCATTGCTGCTGCTGGGCGGCGCATCGCTAGCGGAAACACCGCTGCCTGCTTGCTGATCTAGCCAGCTTTTCACGGGGTCGTCGTTGAGATTTAGCCGGAATAATCCTGAGAAAAAGCCCCCCAAAAAGGCGACCGGGTGGCTGGTGATTTCTCGAACAACAGGCGTTAGCTCATCCAAAAACATGGGTTTCTCCACTGCGGATTCTAGTCTAGGCAGAATTTTAGCCTGAGTCAGCAATCTGATGGCGATCGCCCTCGGCAAATCCGGGGCAGATCCCCGCTTGCCCCCCGATCCTAGCGCGAATTTCTGGGCTTCTCAGCGGACAGACAGGCTCCCAGTAGCGCCTTTCTGCCACTCATCAGGCTATCCCGGTTCTACAGCGAGAAATCCTCGGCAATATCTGCCCGCGAGGTGGGCTGGTTGACCAGAATTCCCTCGCCGCCCAGTACCTCTAGCGGCTTACCTTCGATGGTGATCCACACCTTTGCGTTGGGGTCTAGGGTGGTTGCAGTGTAAACCACCTGCGCCAGCCGTCCAGTCATGGAGGTGCTGCCGCCGCCCTGGGTAAAGCTGTTGGACAAATCGACATGCACGCCATCGTCTTCCACCTTGACGCTGCGGAGGGTCGTGTCGCGGGGAATCGTAGATCCCACCGTGTTGTCGCTGGGGCCGAGCAGCAGCGCCTCGAAGGTGGCTTTGAGGATTTCTTCAGGGCGATCGCCCGACTCCACAGACACCGAAGCCGGGGCTAGCGTCGTCTTTTGTCCATCATCCTTCAGCCAGTAGACCTGCACCGTCCGCTGCTGCACGACGGCGATCGGCTCACCCGTTGGCTCTGCGTTGGAGGGCGCGTCCACTGCGGGTTCCTGCGCGATGGGCGGATTTTCGATGGGGGCTGCGAGGGGCGAGGGCGACACGGCGACAGTTGGCTCCGGCTGAGGCGCTCTGGAGGTGACCGTTTGCCAAGTGAACCAGGCCGTAGCACTGCCCGCCGCCAGCACGACCCCTGCCAATGCCGCAACCACGCCTACCGGCAGCCGGGAGGAGGAAGGAGCAGATTCCGGGAGTCCGGGCTGTTCGGTAGTGTCGGACGGTAGGGGCTGGTCTTGAAACGAGTGATTATCCATAGAAGCGTCCCCACGCTACAGGGGTAAGGGGTTGGGTTTGAAAAAAGTTTGGAAAACCAGTGGAGGGGAATGTCAATCTTCCTCAGAAGGGCTGCGAATAGAGTTGCTGAAGGCCCCGCAAAGGCTGATTGGGCAACCCAAAATCGCAAATCCAAAATCGAGAATCGACATCAGTCCAAGGGCGGGGCGATCGCCTCATCTGCTGCGATCGCGACCTTGATGCAAATACCCAGTCTAATAACGCAACGCAATTCTGGCCTAAATTTTCAGACGGACAGACTGGATTTTTGTTCCGCTGCTGGCAGCCTAGAGCAGCCTGGAATAGTTCCAGCACAACACCCGATCTCTTCTATTCTAGAAATCTTGCTCTGATCCGGGATGATTCGCTGAAAACTGCGCCGTGCTGCGATTCCGTCGGCGTGCTTCTGCGCGAATCAGGCTTCGCGAGGGCGCTGAAACTGGGCCATCAGCTGCGCCACCACCTGGCTATTTTCTACCTGCTTGGACTGCTCCAGCGCGGCTTGCAGCACCGACAGTTCCAGCCCTGGCAAAACCTGGGAAACCAGGATGCGGCGGCTGCCCTGGTTGGCAATTTGAAAGGCAATGATCTGGCTCTGGGACACATCCACGACCCAATATTCCGCTACCTCCAGTTCTTCATACAGCAGTCGCTTGGTGCCCAGGTCGTCTGCCAGCGAGGAGTCGGCAATTTCGATCGCCAAATCCGGGGGAGTAACCTCGTCCAGGTTGGCGATCGCTCGCCCCTGAGGCGCTAGCGCAGCGCGGCTGCCCACGTAATAAGAAATATCCGGCTGAGCCTCGCGCACACCTACCTTTCGATAGCTGCAATTGACCAAGCCAACCATTGCGACTTCCTTGGCACAGCACCAAAGCGCCAGAGTAAGTATCAGGATGGAATAGGCAGAAGCATGAGCGGCACTGCCTTCCATCGCTTCCAGTCGCATTTGGCTATTGAAGTAATAGCCTTTGGTTTTGGCACAAGACGGATGGCTGCTCAGACGTAAAAAATCATCCCAAGCAGCCGGAACCCATTGACTTGCTGGCTCTGTAGCCGTCACCGAAGCCGAAGTTCCATTCATCCCTCATCCTTCATCCCTAACTACCCGATCGCCTCCTGCACCCACTGCTTGAGCGTGGGCACGACCTGATCCAGCGCGATTTCCTGCGATTCCTTGGTGGCGCGTTTCACGACTTCAACCTTGCCCTGCTGGAGCGATCGCCCGGTCACTACGCGAAAGGGAATGCCGACGAGTTCAGAGTCTTTGAACTTGACACCAGCCCGCTCGTCGCGGTCGTCTAGCAGCGTTTCCACGCCAGCAGCGTTGAGGTCGGCGTAGAGCTTCTCGGCGGCCTCGACCTGAGCCGCATCGGTGATGTTGGGGATGACGACGATGGCGTGATAAGGGGCGATCGCCACGGGCCAGATAATGCCGTCTTTGTCGTGGTTTTGCTCCACTGCCGCCTGCGCCAGCCGAGACACGCCCACGCCATAGCAGCCCATCACCAGCGGCAGTTCTTCGCCCGTTTCGCTGGTGTAGGTCGCGCCCATTGCTTTGGAATATTTCGTACCCAATTGGAAAATGTGCCCCACCTCGATGCCGCGGGCGGTTTGCAGGATTTGGCTGGGGTCATGCATTGCGCGATCGCCCGGCCGGGCCTTGCGAATGTCCACCACGTCCGCAGGCAGCGGATACTGCTTGCCCCAGTTTGCGCCGACGACGTGATAGCCAGACTCATTCGACCCGGTGACGAAGTTCTGCAAGTCCACGGCCGTTTTGTCCACCAGCCGCAGGAATTTGGGATGCAGCTTTTCCTGCTTGCCGATGTAGCTGTCTTCTAGCCCAGGGGAAATGTAGCCCAGGGGCAGGGGCTTGGCAGCCCACTTCGCCTGTGCCTCGGCATCGGGCACGGTCAGCGCCAGCAGCGTCTTGCCCCCAAAGCGATCGCCCAGCTTCACTAGCTCATTCGTCAGCTTTACCTCGTTCACGTCCTGGTCGCCGCGAATGCTGGCCAGCACCAGCACCGTCACGCCGTTGTCGTAAACGGCCTGATACAGCACGTTTTTGACGATTTGCGTGGGGGAGCATTTGAGAAACTGGGCGAGTGTTTCGATGGTGGGTGTGTTGGGCGTGTCCAGCTTTTCAAATTTCGTAAAGGTGGAGGGTACGGCATCGGGCGGCAGCGACACGGCTTTCTCAGTATTGGCAGAATATTTGCCGTCTTCGGTGTAGAGGATTTCGTCCTCCCCAGCGTCTGCCAGCACCATGAATTCCTGCGATCCCGACCCGCCGATCGCCCCGGAGTCTGCCTCCACCGGGCGGAACTTCAGCCCCGTGCGGGTGAACATATTGCGGTAGGCGCGATCCATGTCGGCGTAGGTCTGCTTCAGGCTTTCTTCACTCGTATGGAAGGAATAGCCGTCCTTCATGATGAACTCGCGCCCGCGCATCAGCCCAAAGCGGGGACGAATCTCGTCGCGAAATTTCGTCTGAATTTGATACAGGTGCAGCGGGAGTTGGCGGTAGGAGCGGATCATGTCGCGAGCGATCGCCGTAATCACTTCTTCATGGGTCGGGCCCAGCGCCACCTCGCGGTTTTGCCGATCCGTCAGGGTAAACATGATGCCTTCCGCCTGGGTGTAGGTGTCCCAGCGACCCGACTCTTTCCACAGTTCCGACGGCTGCATCGCGGGCAGCAGCACTTCCTGCGCCCCGGTCGCATTCATCTCCTCGCGCACAATCTGCGACACCTTTTGCAGCACCCGCCACATCAGCGGTAGATACGCATAGACCCCGCTGCCGATGCGCCGAATATAGCCCGCCCGCAGCAGCAGCTTGTGGCTGGGAATCTCTGCCTCTGCCGGGTCTTCGCGCAGGGTGACAAATAGCATCTGAGACAGGCGCATCGCTGGGTCGTCCTTCCTACTAACGTTTGCGTTGGTTCTCTCAGTCTACCGAACCCACTGCCCCCTGACTGCCGCAATTTCGTTCCCACTTCCACCAGTGGCTATAATCTTGCATAGTTGAGACTTGGCTAAGATTTTGCAGGGCGATCGCCCAACCCTAAAATCCTGATGCACCAGCAGCCTAGTCATCCCTATCGGTCATCCCTATGTGGTGCAGGATTGGTTTACAGATCTGTTTTTGTCTAGTTTTGTCTAGCCCTATTCACCTGTAGTTATGTCAATTACTCAAAACCGTTTTCGCCAGGACGGGCTGTATTTTCTGCAAGGCATTGCAGGAACCTGTGTGGTCATGGGAGGGCTGGCGATCGCCCTCACTTCGTTCACGCTGCTGTTGTCTGCGTTTGCGCCGGGGCGCTTTCGGGAGATGATTCGCGACAATTTGCCCCCCGATTTGCCCCTGGTGCTGGTGGCGCTGCTGGTGGGGTTGGCGGCATTTTTGACCTTGCTGGTGTGGGCGCGGTTTACCTCGCGGCGGCTGGCGCTGTGGACAGGGGGCGTTTTGGGGGCGATCGCGCTGCTGTCGATGGTGGCGGCGGCGATCGCCAGTCCCTAGCGAAAAACCAGTGAGGTCGGCACTCAAGGGCGATCGCATCGCAGGCGACGTGAGAGGGCGATCGCCCAAAAACTGAGCAATACTCCTGTCAGGTTGCTTTTAGAATTGTGCTAACCTAGTAAAGCTTGAGAATTTCCCAATGCCTTTGCCTCACACCTTTGACGAGGGCCGTTACGGGAATGCTCGCGGGCATAGTTTAGTGGTAAAACTACAGTCTTCCAAACTGTTGATGCGGGTTCGATTCCCGCTGCCCGCTTCGGAAGGATCTAAACAATCTGGCAGGCTGTTTATCAAAACGGTTTGCTAAACGGCTTGCTAGATGGCTTTCCAAGCAGTTTACAAGTCTTGGTCTTCGTCCTGTTCCTTCACTTCGGGCGAAGGAGAAACCAGCGTAAAAGGTGCGAAAGAGGGCGTGGTGGCTGTGCGGCTCATGGCGGGCGGGCGCACGGGGGCCGTGTTGCTGGGGTTGGCGCTATGGAGCGGACTGGTGGCCGAGTGGCAGAGCAGCGTTAGCGCACAGGAGCAAACCGCCAGCGATAGGAAATCCAGACCCTTCGTGGTCAGCACTTCTGGCTGGGGCGCAACAGCAGCAGCCACCCTGACCCGCGACCCGGTGTAGGCATGGGGCGATCGGGCGGCGCGGCGCAGCATTGCTCTCTGGTTCCATTCACTGGACTTTTCAATCATGATAACGGTTTGGTAAGAGGGAAGAACAAGGAAGGAAGAACGAAGAGGGAAGAACGAAAAGGGAAACCCTAGCGTAGACTACCCAGATTGGGCCTATTTCCAACGTGGGTAGACACAAGCATAAACTTGCAGACGATGGAATTGGGCAAATTGTTCGCGGGTAAGCGAGAGCCGGGTTAGACCATTGCGGGGGCAAATAGGGCTATCGCGCTCGCCTGGTGTTTGAGCAGGGTCGCTTTGGGCAGTGGCCCATGCAGGTGCTCCCAGGGCAGCAGGTCATCCGCCTGCCAGGGGTCGAAAACGTAAGCCTCTAGCGGTGGCAGGGTTCCCCGCAGTTCCTTGAAGGCGCGGCGGTAGCTGCCCAGCGTGTCGCCATAGTGACGGACCCTTTCCAGTAAATGGGACAAACGGCGATCGCCCCGTGAAATTAACGCCTGGATTACCGACCAATTATAGCTTTCAGGACGAAACTCGACTCCCAACGCCCCCAGTCGCTTTTGCAAAAACTTTAATCGCTTTTCCGCTTCCGGGTTCACGCCAAACCACTGAAACGGCGTATGCGCTTTGGGCACAAAGGTGCTGCACCCCAGCGTCAGGCGCAGACCGGGCGCGGCTTTTTTCAAGGTTTTCAGCATTTCAACAGTTGCTTCTAGGTCGTCGGGCTGTTCGCCCGGAATGCCAACCATGCCGTAGAGCTTGAGGCTGCTGAGGCCGCCCGCTTTGGCGTGGATGGCAGCCTGAACAATTTCTTCAGTGTCCAGCTTTTTGTTGATGATTTGCCGCAGGCGATCGCTCCCACTTTCAACCGCAATGGTAATGGAGCGGGTGTCGTGCCGCACGAGCGATCGCGCCAGCTTCTCGGTCACGGTGCCCGTCCGCACTGAGGCCAGGCTGAGCCGCACATCGTCGAACCGCGGCTGGTTCAGATAATCCAGCAACTCGTCAAACTCTGGATGCTGCGTCACCGATGCGCCCAATAGCCCCAGCCGATTGGTCACCGCCAGCCCCCGCTCGATAGCAGGCATCAGCGATTGCTCCAAACTTGCCGGGCGAAAGGGCAGCGTCAGGTAGCTGGCCAGGCAAAAGCGGCACATTTCAGGACAACTCCGCACCACCTCCACCATGTAAATGTTTTCCCAGGCGGCCCGCTCGGTAACGACGGTCGAAGCCGACAGCACATTGCCGCGATAGGTCTGCTTTTCAATGACCGCAGGTGCGCCTTCCAGCGGGGCGATCGCCCGGATTTTTCCATCTGGTGCAGTGTAGGTCACGTCATATAGCGACGGAACATAGACTCCCGGAACCTGCGCCAGCTGTCGAAGCTGCTGCGATCGCCCCTCCTGCCGCACTGCTTTGTAAGCCGTGATGAACGCATCCAGAAGCAGTTCACCGTCGCCCAGTAGCACCACGTCAAAAAAGTCGGCAAAGGGTTCGGGATTGGCCGTCAGCACAGGGCCGCCCCCGAAAATGAGCGGGTGGGCATCGGTGCGGTCGGGCGATCGCAGGGGAACCTCCAGTGACTCCAGCAGCCCCAAAATATTCACATAGTCCAGTTCCCAGGATACGGAGAACCCCAGCAATTCGGGGCAGGCTGGCAGCGGTTCATGCAGATCGGTAAACAGGCGGCTGACCTGCACATCGGCCCGCGTCGCCAGCGTCGCCCAGACCACCTGATAGCCCAGGCTAGTGATGCCAACGGTATAGTCATTGGGAAACGCAAAAATTACCGGAACCGCGTCGGCATCCGGCGTTGCAGGCGTAAACAGCAGCCGCTCATCGGCGAAAACAGCAGTCACAAAGGCAGAAGCAAGAGAGGAGACATTCTCCTTCAGCCTATAGCAAAAGCCTAGAAGATGTGGGCAATGTGGCGATCGCCGCCAGCAATGGACTCCAGGCATGTATATTTAGCTACCAAAAAATATGGGGATGTACGCAGATGCGGCGGGAGCAATTGAGGAATTGGAACGCTATAGGCGGCATTTTTCAGGGCATCTACCGTAGGAGTTTGCACAATCTTCATGGCAAGCTGAAGATAACGAAAAGCTCAGCCCTCATACATTGACAATTTTGTGACGAATTTTGCTGCCCTCAAGAGCAGCTATTAAACCCTGGTTGAACCCTAGTTGAACCCTAGTTAAACCCCAGTTGAACCCTAGTTAAACCCCAGTTAAATCCTTAGTTAAACGCTAATCAAACTCTAGTTAAAGTCCGATGGGTTGAAGGCCGAGTTACACACAAACTTGTTGAACGCTGATTGATTTCCAAGCTCAATTGAGAGAGTGGAACGGGTAGATAAGCTGGTTAAAAAGCCAGAGATAATTCATTAGGTCTGCGGCTAGATTTTGATCTACGAGGTGATCGAGTCACTAGTAATTTGCAGCTAGGACTACAGATATGTTTCATTGAAGAAGATTCCATCTGGATGGACGTTTGCATCTGCAATGATCCGACGGATTGGAAGATGGACTGAATCGGGAGGCGATCGCAGTCATGGCTGATTTTTTTGATTCCTATCGGGGAACCTTTGTCCCAGAAACCGAGCGAACCACGGACGTTCGCAATTCAAAAGCAGCGAGCTTCGGCACTCGAAAAGCTGAGCTAGATCAACTGCTGGAAAAAGCGATTGAGCAATATCAAATTCGGGACTATCCATCAGCCCTGAAGACGTTTCGACATGTCCTCTTTGGCTATCGAGAAGTGCATGATTTGCAGGGTGAAGGCATGACCCTCAGCGGCATGGGTCTGGCCTTTTATGCGCTGGGTCAATACCAAGAGGCGATCGCCCATTCCTATCAAGCGTTGGCGATGGCTCGTCAGACAATGGATCGGCGCACCGAGCGTCAGGCCTTGGGAAATTTGGGCAATGCCTATCGCCATTTGAACAACTTTGAAAAGGCCATTGAATATAAAGGGCAAACGCTGGTTGTAGCCCGTGAAATTCAGGATCGACGGGGCGAAATGGCGGCGCTCAACAACCTCGGCATGGTGTATAAGGCAATGGGGGATTGTGAACAGGCGATCGCCTATTACGAACAAAGCCTGCGTCTGGCGAAAGAACTGCATGATTTGCAGGTAGAAGGGCAGGTTTTGCGAAACTTGGGCAATGCCTACCACGCACTAGAAAACGGTCAGAAAACGGTGGAGTGCTACGAGCAACTTTTGGAAATTGCTCGACAGCAGGCTGACCTGTCTACCGAAGGGCAAATCCTCAAAAACTTGGCGAGCGCCTGCTATTCTCTGGGGGATTACAACAAAGCCATTACCTATCATCAACTGCGGCTGGCGATCGCCCGCACCCTGCGCGACAGACGAAATGAAGACCAAGCGCTCGAAAGCCTCAGCGTGATTTACGACGCGATGGGAGACTATGCCAAAGCCATCGAGTGCTATGAACAACGACTGGCGATCGCCCAATCTACTCAAGACAAACACCTAGAGCAACAGCTATTAAAGAGCCTGCGAAATGTTTGCTACGCTGTAGGTGATTACGCCAGAGCCAATTCGTATATGTGAGTCCTTTTCTGTCCTTTTCTAAGGAGTCACTTGATCTAGAAATTGAATAACAAATCAAAATTTGAAAGCCCCTGAGTCTAGTAAACTCAGGGGACATTTCAGCGAAGGTACACTGTAAACTTAGGTAGCCAGGTTGCGTTAACGGTTTTGTGTTACCTTTTCCAGGGCACGCTCAGCTTTTTCTTGAATCGTTACCGCCTGACGGGAGTTAGACGGACGACTCATCTTGTCTACGTCAGCATTTTCCTGAACTTCATTGATTCCCTTACGGGCCCGATCCTGCACTTCTTCCATGCTTTGCAGACCCGAATTCAGCGCTTCCTCTGCTTTTTCGTAGATTCCATCCAGCTTTTCTACGCCTTCGTTGGGTGCGCTAGACCGATTGCCAAAGCCAAACGCAAGAGCAGGCGAGGCGGTAAACAGCATTAGCACGACAAACGAAAAGGCGATCGCCACTTTATAGATCGACTGCTTTAGTTGGTTCCAAGTTTTCATGGGAGTTCCTCCAAGAATTACAATTCGTCAAGCCTGACTCAATCGAACTGCGCTAATTGAATTAGATAGTTGGACTCAGAAATCCGCTCAATTCATAAGCACCGCTTGACTCATTTGAATCATTTTTGAATCATTGAGTGACTCATTTATCCTGCACTTAGTTATACGCTGAATACCCCCTGCTTCAAATCAATCTCTAGAGCGAAAGCGGTTAGGTTTTCACAGTTTTTTCTCAGCAGAGCGGAGGATTAAATCTTGCCAAATAAGATTTGAAATTCTCCCTAAAGGAGGAGACAATAGAAGCGACTAAAAAGCGACTGATTCCTGAAACCTAGAGGCATTCATGCTTTCTCGCCTTCTCTCAACGGTTAGACCGAAAATAAAAGTGAGTGTGCTTTGCCAGACAACAATGCTGGGAACAGCCGCCTGCTTCAGCCTAGGAGTTTTGCAATCTTCTGCTGAGGCAGCACCGATTCGCTTTGCCTCGTTCAACGCCTATCTCAACCGCGAAGCAGAGGGACAACTGCTGGCGGATCTGGCAACACCCAACAATCCGCAGGTGCAGGCCGTCGCCGAAATCATCCAGCGGGTGAACCCTGATGTGCTGCTGCTGTTGGAGTTTGACTATGACACGACGGGCGAAGCAGTGCGCCGCTTTCAGGAAAACTATCTCGCCGTGGGGCACAACGGCGCTGCGCCCATCCGCTTTCCCTACGTCTATCTCGCACCCAGCAATACAGGCATTCCGTCCGGCTTTGACCTAGATAACGACGGGCAGGTCAGCACTACACCGGGGACTCGCGCCTACGGAGGCGATGCGTTTGGATTTGGGCTGTTTCCAGGGCAATACGGCATGGTGCTGCTGTCGAAATATCCCATCGTGCTAGATCAGGTGCGGACGTTCCAAATGTTTTTGTGGAAAGATATGCCCGGTGCGCTGCTGCCCAGCGATCCGGCGACCCCCGACGCGGGCAACTGGTATTCTCCAGAAGAATTGGCGGTGTTTCGGCTGTCATCCAAAAATCACTGGGATGTGCCCATTCGTGTGGGAAATCGCACGATTCATGTCCTTGCCAGCCATCCCACGCCGCCCGTATTCGACGGGCCCGAAGACCGCAACGGCCGCCGCAACCATGACGAATTGCGCCTGTGGGCAGATTACATCACGCCCGGCCGCGCCGACTATCTCTATGACGACCGGAGACAGCGGGGCGGTCTGAGCGACACAGCTTCGTTTGTGATTATGGGCGACCTGAACGCCGACCCCATCGATGGCGACGGAATGCCGGGGGCGATCGCCCAACTGCTCGACCATCCCCGCGTCAATGCCGACCTCGCGCCCAGTAGCGCAGGGGGACAGGCGATCGCCGCCGCCAGCACCGCCACTGGCCCCACCCGCTTCCACACCGCCAGCTTCGGTCGTCAGAGCCTCCGCCTCGACTATGTGCTGCCCTCGACGGATCTCCGGGTCGTCGGCGCGGGTGTTTTCTGGCCCGCTCCGGGTGATCCACTGTTCCGATTGGTGGGCGATGGCGATCCGATTATCAGTTCCGACCATCGCCTGGTATGGGTGGATGTGGAGGTTGAGTAGCGCGTTAGCAGTGGATGGGTCGGGCCGCTTGACCGCTCGCTAGTCCGTCGGCGGGTGCGTGGAAAACACATAAATTCGCTGGGTTGCCAGACTAGTGCAGACTTCCGAGGGGCGCACCTGATTAGCGCTGTCGTCCCGCTTCAGTCGAAAGATTTGGCGATCCAGTTGCACCTGTAAATTGGTCATCGGGTCGCCCCCCGAAGACACCAGAAACTCTAGCTGCTGCACGGTTGGCCAGGCGGCAACTTGGTCGAGAATTTGGGCGATCGCCCGTTTCGCGGGATGCTCTGGCTGCTGAAACCAGTCGGGGCTAGCGGTCTGCGATTGTCCAAAGCCCAGATGCACGATCAGCGACGACTGGTTAAAGAGGGCGATCGCCACCGGCCGCGCCTCTTCCTGCACCAGCAGATCGTGGACCTTGGCCAGATAACGCAGCTTCTCCAGTCGGTCGTAGCGCTCCGTCACCGAGGGGTCGTCTTCCCAGCGAATCGCCAGCGTCAGCAGGTAGGTTTGCAGCAGCAGATGTCCCAGTTTTTCTGCTTTCGTTGCCAGATAATCAGCATTAAACGGAGTCGCCTCGATTAGCAGCGGCACCCGGCTCACCATCTCCAGCCCATACCCCTTGAGTCCGGCAATCTTGCGCGGATTGTTGGTAATCAGGCAAAACTGGCGCACACCAATGTCGTTGAGAATCTGTGCGCCCATGCCATAGTTTCGCTGGTCAGCCGGGAAACCCAACCGCTGGTTTGCCTCCACCGTGTCCAACCCCAAATCTTGCAGCGAGTAAGCCTTTAGCTTGTTAATCAGCCCAATGCCGCGCCCCTCCTGCCGCAGATAGACCACCACGCCCGCACCTGCGTTCTCAATCATCTTCAGTGCCGCCTGAAGCTGCATTCGGCAATCGCACCGCAGCGACCCCAGGGCATCTCCTGTAAGGCACTCAGAATGCACACGCACCAACACAGAGCGATCCTCAAACGTCTCCGGATCGCCCTTCACAATAGCCACATGCTCGGAGTTATCCAGCAAATTTCGATAGGCATAGATTTTGAAGTGCCCAAACTGGGTCGGCAGATCCGCCACTGCCTCGCGATGCACGAACCGCTCATGCTGGAGCCGATAGCTGATCAGGTCGGCAATGCTGATTAGCTTCAGCCCATGCCGCTGAGCATATTCCACCAGCTCTGGCAGCCGCGCCATTGAGCCATCGGGATTTTGAATCTCGCAGATTACGCCTGCTGGGTATAGACCTGCCAGTCGCGCTAGGTCTACGCCGGCCTCGGTGTGGCCGGCCCGCTTTAGCACGCCACCTTCTTTTGCCCGCAGGGGAAAGATATGGCCGGGTCGGCGCAGGTCGCTGGGTTTGGTCAGCGGGTTCAGGGCAATTTGAATCGTGCGGGCGCGGTCTTCGGCCGAGATGCCTGTGGTCACGCCGAGGTGGGTTGCGCCGTCGATGCTGACGGTGAAGGCGGTCTGCTCGCTTTCGTCAGTGTAGCTGCTGACCATCAGCGGCAGGTCAAGCTGGTCGAGCCGTTCGCCGGTCATGGCCAGACAGATCAGCCCCCGCGCTTCCACGGCCATAAAGTTGATCATGTCGGGCGTGGCGAACTGGGCAGCGCAGACGAGATCGCCTTCGTTTTCGCGGTTTTCATCATCGACCACGACGATCATTCGACCCGCCTTGAGATCGGCCAGGGCAGACTCGATCGAGTCGAATTGGAATGCAGGAGCGGGTTGAGCGGGTGTAGCGGCAGGCGTAAGCGGTTCCACGAGAAAATTCCTGATTGAAGAGAGAAAAATAGAGTTTGGTAAATAGGGCCGTCTCAGCAGTGGAGTCGGGCTGAAATTAGGCTCAAATGTAAAGTTCTCTGAAGCGATCGGCTAAATCGATTGTATCTCTTTCGGCTAAACCATTGACAAGCACGGCGCTATGATGGGGACGGTTCGCATTGCAGACGGGTTTATTCGCACAATTTGGTAGCTAGGCGCTTTGGTAGCTAGGCGCTAGCAGCACGAATTCAGCACGGTTGAGGCTGGCTCTGCGGGGCGGCTCGATTTCCCAAAAATCTTTTGATTTCCTGGATAGCGCAAAATAGCAGGGTGTTTTATTGTTAACCTACTGATTTATGAACTTTTGAACTGATTAAACGATTCTCGTTTTTTTAGGTTAGGGCTGGGCATCACCTGATCAGGCGATGCAGGGTATCGAGGCTGATCTCTTCAGATGCATCCGTTCAGATGCATCCGTTCAGATGCATCCGTAATGTGCACCCGTCGATGAATGATGGAATGCTAAACCTGATTTTTGAAGCCGTTGAGGCTGAACCTGTTGGAGTGAAAATTGCTGAGGCTAGCGTTGTATAAGGGCAATCATCATGGGTGATTTAGAACGTATTCCCGTCGGCATTGTGGGCGCGTCGGGCTATGGGGGCATTCAACTGGTCCGGCTGTTGCTAGAGCATCCCAAGCTGGAGTTGGCGTATCTGGGTGGTGAAAGCACGGCGGGTAAGCCGTTTGCAGAACTCTACCCCCACTTGGGGCACCGGGTGAATCTATCGGTGGAGTCGGTGGATGTGGAAGCCATTGGCGATCGCTGTCAGGTTGTTTTCCTTTCTCTACCGAATGGTCTCGCCTACAAGATGGCTCCGCGCCTGCTGGAAAAGGGCTGCAAGGTGCTGGACTTGTCCGCCGACTATCGGTTCAGCGATTTGCAGACCTATAAGACCTGGTATGGGGGCGATCGCGACGATTTTGCGGTTGCGACCAGGGCGGTGTACGGGCTACCGGAGCTATACCGCGATCGCATTGCCGAAGCCCAACTGATCGGCTGTCCTGGCTGCTATCCCACCGCTAGCCTGCTGGGTCTTGCGCCGCTGCTCAAGCAAGGGCTGATCATTCCCGAAACTGCCATCATCGATGCAAAGTCGGGCACCTCCGGCGGCGGTCGCCAGCCCCCTAAGGTGGATATGCTGCTGGCCGAAGCTGATAGTTCCTTCCGCGCCTACAACGTCGGCGGTCGCCATCGCCACACGCCCGAAATCGAGCAGGTCTGTAGTGACCTGGCTGGGCATGAGGTACTGGTGCAGTTTACGCCGCATTTAGTGCCGATGGTGCGCGGTATTTTGGCAACAATTTACGCCACCATGCGCGATCCGGGGCTGGTGCGCGACGATTTGCACACCATCTATTCTGCGTTCTACCGCAATGCGCCGTGGGTGCGCGTGTTGCCCAGCGGCACCTATCCCCAAACCAAGTGGGCCTGCGGCACGAACCTGTGCTACATCGGCATCGAGCTAGATTCGCGCACAGGCCGCGTGATCGTCATGTCTGCCATCGACAACTTGCTGAAAGGACAGGCGGGTCAGGCGCTCCAGTGCCTCAACCTGATGATGGGCTGGGAAGAAACGCTGGGGCTGCCGCAGTTGACGTTTTATCCATAGTCGCTATCTTTAACTTGTCGAGTCTTGTGGTCAATAAGCTGTTGGGCGATCGCCAGCGCATGCCGGCCAATTTCTGCTGGAGTGCGCGAAAAAAATGACTTTTTTCTTTACAATGACTCATTTAAGATGAGGGCACCTCGAAAAATTCAATCCTTATTGAAAATAGCAACGAGATTTCAACGGTTTAAGTCCTAAAAATCCGCAATCAGGCAATTAATCGAGGTGCCTATGAGGGATTTTGTGGTGTCGTAATCAGGGTTAGGCGATCGCCCCAATTTCATCAATCGTATCTGCCATTACGCCGAACTGGAAGTGCAAAATTCTGAGTTTACAAACTCAGCCTCCTCATCCGTTAACCAGGAACCGCTAGAAAATACAAGCCCAAATTTGGGGAGGGCGGATAGAAATTTGAACACCCTACAAAATTGGGCTTTGCAACAAAATAGTTATCAAAGTAGTCATTTCTGAGCAACATAACTTGATTCAACACTTAATTCAAAGACGGGTCAACGATTCCAGCCGACGACTCTGTGGGAATTTTGGACTGAATCTTCTGAGTTTTCTCAAGGTTGTGTTAGGGTAATTCAAACTCACGGCACAGAAACCATTTTCTAAGCGCCTTAACTGTCTTAACTGTCCTATCTGCTGGATGGATATTTGGACAGATACGTGGTGTTGTGAAAAATATTGTGAAATCTGTCAGGGCGATCGCCCCGTAAGATCACCCCGTAAATTTTTAAGTCTTTAAATTCGCTCCTATTTCTGACTTGATAGCAAACGCTCCCCCCTGATGACTATCCTGCACCAAAACGAAACGTCCCAACAGCAAACAAACTCCTCCGTTTCAATTGCGCCCCACAGCACCAAACTGCTCAGCTTCAACACATCACGGCAATCGGCTGATGCCCTCCTGCGAGGCCCAAAACCGACAGTCAACGCTTTTGAAGTCACTCTAGAGCGGCTCAGTTCAGCCGTAAAGATGGGGCTGTATGAACCCGGCGACCAACTGCCGAGCGAACGGGAAATTGCCGATATTATGGGCGTGAGTCGGGCTACCGTCCGAGAGGCAATTCGCCTGATGACCGAGCAGGGCATTTTGGTAGCGCGTCGGGGGCGCACGGGAGGCACCTTTGTCTCCAAGCACCCGGTGCCCGAAACATTACAAAATCTGCGAACCCGCCTCAGTGCTAGAGGAACCTCCATTGCGGGCATTTTGGATCATCGACTGGTGGTGGAGTCGGGCGTGGTAGAGCTAGCCGCTCAACGGGCGACCGACGAGCAAAAGTGGGAACTGCAAGCGCTGGTTAACGCAATGGAGCAAGCAGACAATCATGCAGAATATCGCAAGCTAGATACGCGATTTCATCTGCTGATTGCCGCAGCAACCCAGACCAATCGGCTGTCGTCGGTTGTTGCAGATATTCATGCTGAACTGTCGGATTTGCTGACGGCCGCGCCCTACAGTAAGTCCCAATGTCTCCATGCCAATGATCAGCACCAGCTGATCGTAGATGCCATATGCCTGGGACGACCCGACCTCGCCCGTCTCAAGATTCAGGAGCATATTTTGGCTACTAACAGTTACTTAAATGCCCTGCTATGAAAGTTGGTTTGAGATAATTTTTAGAGTAGCTTTTGCGCCTGGAAGCTTTTGCTTTTGATGTCTTGAGCAAACTAGGATAAATCTTA
Organism: Thermoleptolyngbya sp. C42_A2020_037; assembly: GCF_015272455.1. Lineage (NCBI taxonomy): Bacteria > Bacillati > Cyanobacteriota > Cyanophyceae > Oculatellales > Oculatellaceae > Thermoleptolyngbya > Thermoleptolyngbya sp. C42_A2020_037. The sequence continues at coordinate 90,168 of NZ_JACYLP010000027.1, read as the reverse complement.
AACACGAGCCATCGGTATAGCAGTGGGGTTCGTTGCTCACTGGGTCGTTTCAATACTTTTGGCGATCGTCACAAATCGCTCTCACTTTTAAGTTGTATCACCGGAATCCAGACTTTGTAACACTAGCTACGGAAGCATACTCAATAACCGCATACCTTTAGCTCTGAGGTTGAATGGAATAGATTCATACCTTTGGGTGAATGTTGCATCTTTTGCTTTTGCATCCACATTCAATTCACTCAGAGCATTCAATCTATATAAATCGTTCAATCTATACATCATAAATCGTTCAATCTATATATCTTTCATTGTTCACGTTGGCATGGTTTGCATTATTGGTTCACACCATTGATTTGCGCCGTTGCAATCTTCTTGAACAATGGCTTGAAAGTGACTCGACAATAGACTTGATGTGGACTTGATCTTGATATAAATGGTGATAGTGTGACGCAAGGTTTTGGGACGCAAGATTTATTGATTGGGGGCGATCGCCTCCCCGCCGAGTCAGGGCAATACACCGAACTCATTGATCCCGCCACGGGGGATGCCTGGATTAAAGTCGCCGCAGCCACAGCCGATGATGTCGATCGGGCTGTGCAGGTCGCCGATCAAGTGCGATCGCCCTGGCGTAAGGTTAATAGTCGCGATCGCACCCAACTGTTGCTGAAGTTGGCGACCCTCATCCGCGAAAATTTGGAACCGCTGGCCCAACTGGAAAGCCGCAACGTCGGCAAACCCATCCGCGATGCCCGCGACGAGGTGAACCTGGCCGCAGACTGCTTCGAGTATTACGCTGGAGCCGTGAATAAGATCAGCGGACAGACGACCCCCGTGGCAGCAGCAGGCACCCATCTGACGTTTCGGGAACCCATCGGCGTGTGTGGGCTGATTGCGCCGTGGAATTTTCCCATTGCCATCACTGCCTGGAAGGTTGCGCCTGCCCTGGCAATGGGCAATCCAGTGGTGCTAAAGCCTGCCACCCAAACGCCGCTCACAGCGCTGCGGCTAGGTGAACTGGCCCTAGAAGCAGGCATTCCGCCCGGTGTGTTTAACGTGGTTCCGGGCGCAGGATCGGTGGCGGGCGAGGCACTGCTGCGGCATCCGCTGGTGCGAAAGATCTCCTTCACTGGCTCGACTGAAATCGGGATGCACGTTATGCGGACGGCGGCAGACGACCTCAAGCGCGTGACGCTGGAACTGGGCGGCAAGTCGGCGAATTTGGTGTTTGCCGATGCAGATCTGGATCTGGCGGTTCCCAAGGCGATGTGGAGCGTGCTGGGCAACGCTGGGCAGGACTGCTGTGCGCGATCGCGCCTGTTGATTCAGCGCCCGATTTATGACGAGTTTTTGCATCGCCTGGCGCAGCAATTCCAGGCGCTCCGAATTGGCCCACCGCTCGACGAATCGACGGAAATTGGTACGCTGATTTCCACCCAGCAGCGCGATCGCGTGTTGGACTATATCATGCTGGGGCAGCAGGAAGGCGCAACCCTGCTCTGCGGCGGCACAGTGCCCACCGAATCCCCGCTCGACCAGGGCGCGTACCTCACGCCTGCCCTCTTCGCCCACGCCACGCCCAATATGCGAATTGCCCAGGACGAAATCTTTGGCCCGGTTCTCTGTGCTATGCCATTTGACACAGAAGAAGAAGCGGTGGCGATCGCCAACACCAGTCTCTACGGACTCTCTGGCTCTATCTGGACCCGCGACATCGGCCGCGCCCTCCGTGTTGCCCGCGCCATTGAAACGGGCGTTCTCTCTATCAACACAGGTCACAGTGTCCATCTGGAAGCCCCCTTCGGTGGCGTGAAGCACAGCGGCATCGGTCGCGAACTGGGACTCGCCGTGTTAGATCATTACAGTGAGTGGAAGAGTGTCTTCATTGCAGAGTAGCGGAGCGTCCGTCTCTTTGTTACTTCTCTAGCCAATACTCCCCATTCTTTAATCCTTCTATTTCGTATTCCTTTATGCATTCTTCTTCTCGTGGCCGATTGACTGTCGAAACGCTGACGCAGCTTGTTCAGGATGAACAGATTGAAACCATCCTTACCGTGTTCCCAGACCTCTACGGACGGCTGATCGGCAAGCGGATTACGGGCGATTTTTTTGTGAACGACGTACTGCAAGATGGCGTTCACGCCTGCGATTATTTGCTGGCCTGCGACATGGAAATGGACCCGGTTCCGGGATACCACTTCACCAGTTGGGCCAGTGGCTATGGCGACTTTCGCATGATTCCTGACCTGAGTACGCTACGAGTTGCGTCTTGGCTAGAGAAAACGGCGATCGTGCTGTGCGATATCTACAACGAAGAAGAGGATGTGCGGGTTGAGATTGCGCCGCGCAGCCTGCTGAAGACGCAGGTAGAACGGGCTAAGTCGCTGGGCTATGTTGCCAAAGGGGCATCGGAACTGGAGCTATACGTCTTTGCCGATTCCTACGAAACCGCGCGGCAGAAGAACTATCATGACCTCCAGCCCATCGGCAGCTACATTGAGGATTATCATATCTTCCAGGGCACCAAGGAAGAGTTTCTCATTGGCGCAATCCGTAAGCATTTGGAGCGATCGGGAATTCCTGTCGAGTTCTCCAAGGGCGAATGGGGGCCGGGGCAGCAGGAGATTAACTTGCGCTATGCAGATTTTCTAGAAATGTGCGATCGCCACATTCTCTACAAGCACGCTGCCAAGGAAATCGCCTGGCAAAACAACGTCGCCGTCACGTTCATGTCCAAGTGGGACGAGCGCTACGCTGGGTCGAGTATGCACCTGCACGCTAGCCTGTGGGATCAGGAAGGTAAGATCGCGCTGTTCCCCGGTGAGGAAGCCTTTGGCCCGGTGCATAGTTCGCCGCTGTTTCGCTGGTTCCTCGGCGGCTGGATGGCGCATGTCCGCGAAATCTTCCCGTTCTACGCGCCCTATCCCACATCCTACAAGCGCTACGTAGCAGGTTCCTTTGCGCCAACGGGCATTGCCTGGTCCTATGACAACCGCACAGCGGGCTTTCGCATTTTGGGACACGGCCCCTCGCTGCGGCTAGAGTGTCGCGCACCGGGAGCCGATGCCAATCCTTATCTTGCCTTTGCTGCCACCCTCGCGGCTGGACTCGACGGCATCAAAAACCAAATCGAGCCACCGCCCATGTTTGAGGGCGATGTGTATGAGGCGCGGGATTTGCCGCAGGTGCCCCACAGCCTGAATGAGGCGATCTATGAGCTAGAGAAGAGCCAGTGGGCGCGGGACACCTTTGGCGAAGCCACGATTGACCACTATTTGCATTTCTTCAAGACCGAGCAGCGCAAATTCGATGAAGTGGTGACGAGTTGGGAACGGGCCCGCTATTTTGAACGGGCCTGATCCCCTTCTAATCCCCCGTCGATCAGCGAACGCCTAGCACCTGCTTTGCCCGGTTCAGGTATTTTTGGCGATCGGCCAGACCGTTGCGGCCGCCATTCACCACGCGGGTTACAGCAATCAGGTCGTCGCGGTCAGCGTGTTGGTTGATGTTGCGGGTTTGCCAGAACCACCCGGCGGCCGTAACGGCATACTGCGGCGACGCAACCAAATCGGGATTTGCTACAAAATCAACCCCCATTGCCCTGGAAAACTGAGCATAGTTGGAGCGACCCGTTAGCTGAATTACGCCGCGCCCCATATAGCGTGCGCCATCGCCCGGTTGCGTATTGCCCAGATTTCGCGCCAGACTCGACGGCGGCTCGTAGCGGCGCTGGGCATCCGTCGGGCCCCAGATTTCGCGCAGATAGCGGAAGCCACCGCTTTCGTGCAACACCTGCCCAAAGAAATGGGCTATTCGCAGGGGCGTGTTGATTTCAAACCGCTCGAAGGTGGCGTTGATGCCGGGAGTCATGGCAATTACGCGATCGCGCAATTGGCTAGAGCCAATAATCTGCAAAATCTGATCCGTCGTCACGAACTGCCGTTTTGCGGGGGGATAGTTGGCCTGGGTATTGGGTGGTGCGGGCTGGGGCGGTGCGTCCTCAGGTAAGATAAATAGCCGCACGTAAGGTAAGCTTCCAGCGGGGCGGGCAGGCAGATCTGAGAGCAACCGGATAAACGTGTCGATTTCGCTATCCAGCGGGTGTAGTTCTGGCTGTTTCATCAGCAAATCCCGCAGGCGATCGCTCCCCCCATCTCGATAATGGGCCATGGTGAACGTTGTGCCGTAGATGCCGTGATAGGGATGGGCACTGGCAGGCGCAGGCGGCAACCCCGTGAGCTGACGAATCGCCCGATCTAGGAACCGATCGGCATCGTGGGGCTGGGGTGGCAATTGCAGCAGAAGCTGCTCAAAGCGACTAATTCCGTAATCTCGATACGTCCTAAGTTTTGCGCTATCAAGCGTAGGCGCAGGACTAGCAGTGCTGCTGGGCGCGGAATTGGCCGCGTGATTAACCGAAGCATTAGTCATGGCGATTTTCCCTGATTCCGAAGTGGTTATGAAGCAGTGTGCGATCGCGCCTACGGGGGGAAGGCTAAACGAGCGATCGCGGCGGCGCGTTTTTGATTAGCAGATGCGTGCTGAATGACTTAGTTTAGAATGCCCAAACTCACGTCCGCGGCACAACGACCCGTTATGAAATCAGTCTTCACACGGCAATCTTGTGTTTAAGCGGTCAAGTCAATCTGGAAAATCCTACAGCCAACAGCAATCTGCGTGGTCAGTCCTGAATCGCAAACTCGAACCTGTGAAACGGCACTTTGAAATGGTGTCCGGAGCGTGTTGTGCCGTCTTGCCAGATACTTCACGCTCTGGCCGTAGAATTCCAGACAAAGACTTGACCAGTTTCCAAACTGGCTAGAAATCGGCTAAAAAACTTGGCTACAAACCAGATGCAAGAAGGCCGATTCCAGCCAGTGGACGCAGACTCAATGGACACAACTGGACTCGAACCAGTGACCCCCACGATGTCAACGTGGTGCTCTAACCAACTGAGCTATGCGTCCTGAACAGTCTACTACTATAGCAGCCCTGGGCGATCGCATCAAGCTTTTTGTCCCCAATTTTACAAAGCGCTGGCTGCAATGCTTTTTCTGCCTGGGGTTCACGCTTTGCCGTCCCACTGCTGCTTCATCCGCTCGATGCGCTCTAGCAGGCTCTCGTTCGACAGGCGCGAGTTGAGCCGCTCCACCAGCAGCGGAAAAGCAAAGGGCGATGGTCGTTTAGTGGTTTGCCACACCAGAGAGAGCGATCGCACTCTATCCAGCGTTTTGGCCAGCCGATGCACCTCTAGCTGATCTGTGAGGACTTCTTGCTCTGCTTGCTTCAGCAGCAAGTTATCCGGTTCATATTTGGAAAACACTTCGTAAATCAGCGACGAACTGACCTGGAGTTGCCCTGCCGTCTTTTTGGCAGAGGGATAGCCCTTGAACACCAGCCCAGCAATCTGGGCAATGCCGCGAAACTTGCGGGCGGTGAGTTCCGATAGGTTAAGGCTGGCGCGAATGTCGGCTTCCAGATTCTCTAGACTAAAGAAGTCATCGGAAAACAACTCCTGAAAAGGATAGTCTTTGGGTGCGAGGATTTCAAATCCATAGTCATTTACCGAAATCGTAAACGTCGCCTGCTTTTGTCGCGCAAACCGATAGCCCCACAAAAAGCCCAGCCCCTCATGCACAAAGCGCCCTTCAAAGGGATAGACATAGAGATGCTGTCCTTCACGGGTCTTGCAGGTTTCAATCAGCAGTTCGTTTACAGCGGGCAGGTGGGAAATGCGCTGCTGAGCAGACAGAATGGGTTTCAAGCAGGTGAGTTCTAGATTTGTGTTTGCATCCTGGCTCTGTTCAATTTCACGTCTCAGGTGCGTACTTAATGTGTCGGATATTGCGAGATTTCCGCCGCCCCAGGTCGGGGTTACAGTAGACTTCTTGCTTGTGCCCTTGACGTAAACCACCATGTCTTTCATTTGAAAAAACTCAAGCTGCCGCCCTGCAAAAAAGAACACATCGCCCTTTTGTAGTTTGGATGCAAAGCTTTCCTCAATCGTGCCAATCTTGCGGCGATTGGTGTACTGGATCTGTACCGATTGGTTAGACGTAATCGTTCCGATACCCATCCGATGCATCCGGGAAATTTGCGGATCGATAACCCGATAGTGGTCATCCTCCAGCGTGATTTTTCTGTACCTTGGGTAGGCGCTGAGCGACTTCCCACCCTTTTCCAAAAAGTCGAGTATCCAGGTAAATTCGGCATCCGTTAAGCGTTCGTAGGATACTGTTTTGCGAATGGCGGAGAGCGTGTCGGCAGGCGTGAAACCATCCCCACAGGCCAGGGTGACTAGGTGCTGAATTAGCACGTCGTAGGGCTTATGAAGCGGGCGGCGTACTTCGATATCGCCCTGGGCCAGCCCATTGCGAAAGGCAGAAATTTCCAATAGCTCCAGCGAGTTGGTAGGCAGGAAGAAAATCTCGGACGTGCCTGCGGGGACGTGGGCCGATCGCCCAGCTCTTTGCAATAATCGGGCCAGGTTTTTGGCGCTGCCAATTTGCACGACGCGCTCCACGGGCTGAAAGTCTACACCCAAATCCAGCGATGAGGTGCAAACCACCCACTTGATGGCTCCAGTTTTCACGGCTGCTTCGATCGCCTCTCGCTCTTGCACGTCGATGGAGCCGTGGTGGAGTGCAATGCGGTCTGCGTGGTCGGGCAGGGCAAAGGTGAGCGCCTGATACCACTTTTCTGCCTGGGCGCGGGTGTTGGTAAAAATTAGCGTGGAGGTTTCGATATCCAGAGCATCTACAAGTTCCTGAAACATTCGCAGGCCCAAATGCCCCGCCCAGGGAAAGGTGTCTACCGAGTCGGGCAGGATGCTGCGAATGATCGTTTGCCGCTGGAGGTTGGTTTGAATCACCACGGGTTCGATATCTAGCCCCACGGCGACCTGGGCAGCTTCCTGAATATTACCCAGCGTGGCCGATAGGGCCCAGGTTTGCAGCGACGGGCGCAATTGACGCAGTGCCGAAAGGCAGAGTTCGGTCTGGGTGCCCCGTTTGGAACTGAGCAACTCATGCCACTCGTCCAGAATCACCGCTCGCAGGCTGCCAAAGAGCGTCTCTGCCCCAGCGTAGGACAGCATCAGAGAAAGCGATTCTGGTGTGGTAATCAGAATCTGCGGCATATTTTTGAGCTGGCGGGCTTTGCGGCTGGCACTGGTGTCGCCCGTGCGCGACTCGACCCGCAGATCCCAGCCCATGTCTTCGATAGGGCGGCGGATGGATTGCTCGATGTCACGGGAGAGCGATCGCAGCGGGGTCAGGTACAGCAGTTGCAGCCCTGGCTTGGGGTCGTGCAGCATGGCGGCGATCGCCCCCATTACCGCTGCGTAGGTTTTGCCAGACCCAGTGGGCACCTGCACCAGCCCACTGCGCCCCGCCAAAAACGCCTCCCAGGTTTCCTGCTGAAACGACAATGGCTCCCAGCCTTGGTGCTGAAACCACGCGGCAATAGGCGCAAGACTGGGAGTGTTAAGTTGAGTCGTGCGGGGGGGCGATCGCCTCTTCATAGGGCACAAAACGGGGCATAAAACAGGGCGTATCCTAGTTCTGCAACTTTGCCCTCATCCCCCAGCCCCTTCTCCCAAAAAAGGGAGAGGGGAGCCGGACTGGAAGTCCCTCTCCCGCCTTGGGAGAGGAATTTAGGGTGAGGGTTACAAAAGTGGGGTACACCCACAAGACGGGGCATAAACAGCATACTTTTTGCCCCACAACGGGGCGCTTCTGTCCATCAAGAATTGCCTCAAACAGTTTGCCGGCCTAGGATGCCTAACCCTAGATCGCCTTTGAACGGATCATAAATCACAGGCAATCTTAAGCTTTACACCGTTTGGCAAATCGCTGTGTAGCCGTTCCATGCAGTGATTTTCACGCTCTGTTGGTGTTTGGGGAGCATCCTTTGCCAACCATAACAGGCAACCGTTAGATTCTATTCCTTGCGTCTTCAGTAATTACACGCGAATTCTCGCTGTAATTTTTCTATGAAGCACATAATTAACCGTGAGTCTCAGGACGCTATGCCTCTATCGAAAGATAGATAGTCAAAATATGAGTTTAGGAGCGGTTTATACAAAATTGTCTTGTTTGTTTCTCGAAGGGTTCTATTGCAGCAAGTGCCTTCTGTAGCGTGTCTCGCTCTCTCTAAGGCTGAGTGGCTAAGTTAAAAATCTACTAACCGCTAGCCTTGCCGTAATTTTGTCTGGTTCGCTTCCTTAGAGCAGTTCCCATCACATCGAAGCGAGCAAGCCAAGCCGGTTTCCGATCAAAATACGCGCCTGCATCCCCGCCGCCGCCTTGTTTCTCTGTCAATAGGGTGCATCGTCGAGACAGTTGGCGCATTCTACAGCACACTTTCCCGTCGCCTGTTCTTGGCGCTGATTTTTGCACAGTTTGCATCTGTGTACCATACGTCTCTGCGGTTGCAGAGCGGCAGATCGCGCTGCCTCAAACTTGCCCTGCTTTAGAGTCCAGTCTGTTGATTGGGGCTATTCATTTACCTACTGTTTCATCCTTGCTTAGGAGCGATCTTAGCTATGTCCGCAGTTTGTCTTCCCTCCCTGGTTTCTAGATTGTCCTCATCTGCCTTAACCGATTCAACTCAACAAGTCCTGTCGGTTCCCAAAAGCGCCTGCACACTCGTCGTGTTTGATCGAGGCATTGCGGATCTGGGAACGCTGGTGGCGGGTGTGTCGGACGCTGCGGGCGTGCTGGTGCTGGATGCTCAGCAAGATGCGATCGCGCAAATTACGGCCGTTCTGACCCAATATCCACAGGTTAACCAGGTTCACCTCGTATCTCACGGCAGCGAGGGCTGTTTGCGGTTGGGCGATCGCCTCCTCTCGCTGGAAACCCTCGACCGCTACGCCTGGGAGCTACAGTCCTGGTTTTCCGCCGCCGCAAACGCGTCGAACCAGCCCATGCTAATCCTCTACGGCTGCCGTGTCGCAGCAGGCGAAGCCGGGGCAGAGTTTTTGCAAAAGCTGCACCAACTGACTGGAGCCACTATCGTCGCCTCCACCACCGACACGGGCAGCGCATCTCTGGGCGGCAATTGGGAACTGGAAGTCAGCTTTCCTCAAGGAACTGGAACCCTATCCCAGCCAGCCATTTCTGAAACTGCCAGACACCTCTATTCAGGAATTCTCAGTCCAGGCAACGACAACTTTGCTAATCGATTTGTCCTGAGCGGCACTAACGTCAGCACTACAGGTTCCAACGTTGGCGCAACAGCAGAGATGGGTGAGCCAGCGCAAAGCGGCATCGTCAACTCTGCGTGGTGGTCTTGGACGGCTCCCACGACCGGGCAGTATGTTATCGACACCATCGGCAGTAGCTTTGACACATTTCTCTTTGTCTACACCGGATCGACGCTCGCCACACTCAATCTAGTGGCTTCTGACGACGACTCAGGGGGAAGCCTGGCAAGTCGCATCACCCTCAATACAACTGCTGGAACAACCTACCAAATTTCGGTTGATGGCTTTAATTCAAACACGGGGGCGATCGCGCTCAACATCAACCAAGTTGTGAACAATGCCCCAACGAATGTCAACCTCAGCAGCACCAGTGTTAACGAGAATGTTATCGCTGGTTTCACAGTGGGTGGACTTAGCACCGTTGACCCCGACGCAGGCAATACTCACACCTACAGCCTCGTAGCAGGGGCGGGAGACACCGATAACGCTACTTTCAGCATTGTCGGCAACCAGCTTCGGATTAACACCTCACCCGACTTTGAAACCAAGAACAGCTACAGCATCCGCGTCCGCACGACCGATCAAGGTGGGCTGTTCTTTGAGCGCGTCTTCACTATCAACGTGAACGACGTGAACGAAGCGCCGACCAACCTAACGCTGAGCAACACCACACGAGATGAAAATATTCCTGCCAATTCTCTAATTGGCAACTTCGGTACCGTTGACCCCGACACTGGCAACACCCACACCTACAGCCTGGTGGCGGGTGCGGGAGATGCAGACAACGCCGCCTTCACGATTGTCGGCAACGAACTGCGGATCAATGCCTCCCCCGACTTTGAAACCAAGAGCAGCTACAGCATTCGGGTTCGCACGACGGATCAGGGCGGATTATTCACCGAGCGCATGTTCACGGTCAACATCAACAACCTGGAAGAAGCGCCAACCAATCTGCAACTCAGCAGCAATGAACTGTTGGAAAACGTCCCTGCCGATACCGTCGTCGGCACGCTAAGTACGATTGATCCCGACATGGGAGACACCCACACCTACAGCCTAGTCAGCGGCACAGGCGATGACGACAATGGTGCGTTCACGATTGTTGGCGACGAGCTGCGAATTAACACGTCACCCGATTTTGAAGCCAAGAACAGCTACAGCCTCCGGGTTCGCACGACCGACCAGACTGGGCGCTTCTTTGACCGCGTCCTGACGGTTTACGTCAACAGCGTAAATGAGGCTCCGACGGATATTATCCTGAGCAGCACCAGCGTTGAAGAAAATGTGGTGCCGGATACGGTGGTGGCCACGCTCAGCGCCGTAGACCCAGATGCAGAGGACGAGCATACCTATTTGCTGGTGGCAGGTGCGGGCGACGACGACAATGCCGCCTTTACCCTGGAGGGCAACGAGCTGCGAATCAACGATATGCCAGACTTTGAAGCTAAGTCGGTGTATCGGGTTCGGATTCGCGCCGTCGATCGCGATGGGCTGTTCTATGAAAAAGCCGTTCAGATCAACATCACGGATGTAGACGAGTCGGGCAATGCGCCGCCGACCAGCATTAGCCTCAGCACCGCCAGCATTGATGAAAACGTTTCTGCCAATACCGTCGTGGGCACGTTTTCGACGGTCGATCCCAACCCTGGCGATGTGCATACCTATAGCCTGGTGAATGGGGTCGGCTCGACGGATAACGCAGCGTTTACGATTGTCGGCAATCAGCTCCGAATTAACGTATCGCCTAACTTTGAGGTGAAGCCCAGCTACAACATCCGCGTGCGATCGCGCGACCAGAGTGGCGGCATTTTTGAGCGGCAGATGGTGATCACGGTTAACAACGTGAACGAAACCCCGACCGCCATCAATCTCAGCACCACGAACGTCAATGAGAACGTTCCTGCGAACAGCGCTGTTGCAATTCTCAGCACAGTCGATCCCGACACAGGCAACACGCATACCTATACGCTAGTGAGCGGCGAAGGTGACACTGACAATGCTGAATTTAGCATTGTAGGAAACCAGCTTCGGATCAATACTTCACCTGACTTTGAGACCAAGAATAGCTACAGCATTCGTCTTCGTTCGACCGATCAGGGTGGATTGTTCACCGAACGCACGGTCAACATCGGCATCAACAACGTCAACGAAGCGCCGACTCAACTGGAGTTCAGCGCTACGAACGTGAATGAGAACGTGCCCGCGAATAGTGTGATCGGCACGTTCACCACCACCGATCCCGATGCAGGCAATACCCACACCTACACGCTGGTATCGGGCGCTGGCTCGGCTGACAATACTGCCTTCACCATCGTTGGCAACCAGCTCCGCATCCGCAACGCTCCCGATTTTGAAACCAAGCCGAACTACACGATTCGCGTCCGCACGACGGATCAGGGCGGGCAGTTCTTTGAGCGGCAGTTTAGCATTACCGTCAACGACCTGAACGACGCACCCACCAGCATCACCCTCAGCAACAACGCTGTGCGAGAAAACGATGCTGGCGTGGTGATTGGCCGCCTGACGGTTGCTGATCAAGATCGCAACCAAACTCATAGCTTTACGGTTAGCGATCAGCGCTTTGAAGTAGTGAATGGGCAACTGAAGCTGAAGTTTGGCCAAAGCATCGACTTTGAACAGGAAAAGCAGGTCAATCTCAGCATCACGGCCTTTGACAACGGGTCGCCCAGCCTCAGCCGCACCCAGAGCTTCACGATCAACGTGCAGGATGTGCCAGAAATTGACGTGGAGAAGTTCCGCTCTGGCGTGACGGGGGCGCTGACCCAGCTAGCCGTAGTGCTGGACAACGACCTGGCGCGGAGTTCTCTGCCGATTCTGGGAACGCTGAGCGATCGCTATGTCCCTGCTTTCCTGAGGAACCTGACCAGCACCCTCGTCGGCGGCATGGCTAATGGGGAGCAACTGACCGTTAGCGAATTCCAAAACCGACTGAGCCGCAATCTGCCTGGTGTGCGAGTGCTGACTGATTTCAGTCAGGCGAAGCAGTTTGAAGTGACGCTAGACATGACCCAGACCTACAACCTGGGTTCCGTCGGGCTGAACAGCAACATGGGGCTGCCGATGCTGAGCATGAGAACCACGGGTTCTGCCAATGCCAGCGTCCTCGGCGGCATGAAGCTGACCTTTGGGTTCCATGATGACTTCGGCTTCTATTTCAACACCAACGCCAGCAAGACTTTCTTTGGGGCAGAACTGACGGCTGCGTTGTCGAACAACTTTAGCGCCCAGGCCACGCTGGGCTTCTTGCAGGCAAACCTGACCAATGATCTGTCCAATCCTACGCGGGTGACGGGCGGCTTTAAGGCGCTGTTGAAAGACATCGACAATATTCCGGGTGCGCCCAATGATGGCGATCGCCTCACCCTGACCGAACTGCGGCGACGCAACGCCAATTCCAGCTTCCGTGAACTATTTGGCACCGAATTTGCCATCACGCCAAACCTGGGCATGAAAGCCCGCACAGGCATCGCCAACTTCGAGGGAATGCCCTCCATCAACTTTGACTTGGCGCTCAAGTGGAACGCCTTTACCTATCGCGACGGACGCAGCTCATCGGGCAACCCCCAGCTTGAGTTCAACAACGTCACGCTAGATCTGGGTTCCTTTATCTCTGGCTTTGCCCGACCCGTCCTCACTCGCATTGACAATACCATCAGCCCCTTCCGCCCGGTCATCAACTTCCTGAACGCTGACACTCGCATCCTCAGCAGCCTGGGCTTGACCGGCCCCTTTGACCAAAACCGCGACGGCCGGGCCACAGTCGTAGAAGTTGTTAGCACCCTCAGCCGCTGGCGCTTTGGCCGCGGCATCGACACTCGGTTCATCGATGCCATTAGCGCCCTGGATGCAGCCATCACTGCCCTCAACCAGCTCACCGCCAGCGACGGCAACCTGGCCATCAACTTTGGCTCCTACAGCATCGGCACTGTAGACACCAATGCTGCACCGGGCAGCCTGTCCCAGAGCAGCCCCCGCACCACCAGAGGGCAAAGCACAAACTCCCTGACCCAGGCTTCGAGCAATTCGCGCGTGCGAAACTTTATCAATGCGCTGAACCGGGTCGAAGGGCTGGGCTTCCCTATCTTGTCTGATCCCAACCAGGCGATTAACCTGCTGCTGGGCCGCACGGCGACACTGTTCCGCTACGACATGCCCGACCTGGACTTCAACCTTCGCCTGGAGCAGAAGTTCCCCGTGATTTGGCCGCTCGAAGGCAGGTTGTTCGGCGATCTCCGCGTGCGAAGCAATCTCGACTTTGGCTACGACACCTTTGGCTTCCAAGAGTGGCAGCGAGCGGGCTATTCCAGTTCTGCCGCCTCCAGGCTGATTGATGGTTTCTATGTCACCGACTTCCCTGGCGACGAAATTACCGTCGATGCGACGATTGGCGCAGGTTTTGGGGTGAATGTGGGTGTGGCCGAAGGGCGCATTGACGGAGGTCTGCGAGGCAAGGCAGGCATCGACCTGATCGACGTAGGCGAAAATACTCGAAATCCAGTTTGGGATTCGGAGTATAGCCGAGTCTGGAACGAGATCAATCGGCAGATTGGCCATATCTCTTTTCTCCGTCCACTTGTTGGCCCACAAACGATTGCAACGCTCAATTCGCGGGGCATTCGCGAGTTTGTCAACCTCAGTGACGGCCGCATCCGCACCACTGAGATTACGTCTCGCCTGAGCAATCCGCTGAGCCTGTTCCAGATTCAGGGCGTGGTGAACGTGTTCCTGGATGCCTATGCGCGGGTTGGGGTGCGGATTTTGGGCAAGCTGATTGGCAAGGAATGGCGGAAGAACCTGGCGACGTTCAAGATTATGGAGTTCAGCGTGGGGGGCGGCGCTTCTGTAGGACGGATCAGCCAGAAATATATTTCAGGGGCCACGATCTTCCTGGATGCCAACAACAACGGCGTGCTGGACGAGAACGAGCCTTACACCATCAGCAGCTTCGACGGCTCCTACGAGCTGAAGTTTGCTACCGAACTGTTTGACAAGAATGAAAACGGCGTGATTGACCCCGATGAGGGGCAAATTCTGGCGGTAGGTGGCTACGACACGTTTACCAACGAGAAGATGGATGTGCCGCTGTCGGCTCCGGTGGGCTATAGCATGGTCACGCCAATCACCACCATGATTAACGCGCTGGTGCGGATGGGTGATGTGGATGTGGCGACGGCCGCCGCCCAGGTAAAGCAAGCGCTAGGACTGCCTGCGGCTCTCGATCTGGGAACCTTTGATCCGATTATTGCTATGCGCGACGGCGACCCGAACGGGGCGAAAGTGATGGCGGCCCATGTGGCGATTTACACGTTAATGGATCAGGCGGCGACGCTGCTGCGGGGGGCAACGGGGCTATCGGGCGAGATGCTGGCGATGCTGGTAACAGGGGCGATCGCCGATGCGATTGAACCGGGTAAGCCGCTGGATTTGAGCAATGCCTCGGTGGTGGCGAATATCCTGAAGACGACCGTTGGCGCACTGGAAATGGTCAGCCCCGCGCCAGAGCTAGCCAAGGTGACGGAGATCGCCGATCAGGTCGCTACCATCATGGCGGAAGGCGTGCAGCGGCTCCAGGCGGTGTTGGCAAAACCGGGCAATGCGGCGGCGCTGCTGCGGGAAGTTAGCGAACTCCAGGGCTTCCTGGTCAACAACACCTCGAAGGATCTGGCGGCTGCGATCTTGGGTACGAAGACCATCGATCAGGTGCTAGATGCCAATACCGGCGACGGGCTGCTGGCCGGGCTGAAGCGCCGCGAAGCTATGAAGAACCGCGCGACCCTTCCGGGCACCAACGAAATGGACTTCCTCAAGGGCACCAACCAGAGCGAAATTTTGGTGGGTCTGAAGAAGGGCGATCGCATCCGGGCACTGGGCGGCGACGACATGGTGGCAGGCGACCTGGGCAATGACTGGCTGCACGGTGGCACCGGCAACGACACGCTGAACGGTGGGCAGGATGACGATACCCTGATCGGCGGCGCGGGCGACGACGTGCTGATTGGTCGCAGCGGCAAGGATATGCTGATCGGCGGCAGAGGTCGCGACACCTTCCAGATCGCTGCCAACAAGAAGGGCAGCAACTTCCTCCGCGACTTCAAAGCAGCAGAAGACCGCATCGAAATCACGCTGGGTCGAGAGTTTGCAGAACTGCCCACTGGCAAGGGCATCAGCGCCGAGCAGTTCCGCCTGGGCAGCAGGGCAGCGACCGAAACCGAGCGGTTTATCTACAACCAAAGCAAGGGAGCGCTGTTCTTTGACCTCGACGGCAGCGGCGCGGGTCAGCAGGTGAAGATTGCTCAACTCAACGCTGGCACGGCTCTGACCCATACTCAGATCTCGATTGCTTGAGAAAGCGTAATGGGGGACAGCGCAATGAAACGCTAGTGTAAGCCACACGGCTTCGTTTAGACTCATCGAGGGTGTTTCCTGGGGAATGCCCTCGATTTTTTTCGCGTTAAACCATGCTGCTAGACTTGCCAAATTCGATTCGCTTGATTGCCACCGATATGGACGGCACGCTGACCCGCCAGGGCAAATTTACGCCGCTGCTGCTACAAGCACTGGAGGCTCTGAAAGCGGCTGGCATTCCGGTGGTGATTGTGACGGGGCGATCGGCGGGGTGGGTGCAGGGCGTGGTGTCGTATCTGCCCGTGGCGGGGGCGATCGCCGAAAATGGCGGCGTGTTCTTTCCCGGAGACACTGAGCCGGAGTTTCTGGTTCATGTGCCCAATCTGGCGGCCCATCGGCGATCGCTGGCCGATCTTTTTCACGACCTTCAAAGCACGTTTCCCAAAATCCAGGAAGCCCCCGACAACCGCTTCCGGCTGACTGATTGGACGTTTGATGTGCGGGGCTTGTCGGCGGCGGATTTGCAAACGATGGGCGATCGCTGCCAGGACGCGGGCTGGGGCTTTACCTACAGCACCGTGCAGTGCCACATCAAGCCCGCTGCTCAGGACAAAGCCAGCGCCTTAGAACAAGTTTTGCAGCGGCACTTTCCCCGCATCTCACCCGCGCAACTGGTGACCGTAGGCGACAGCCCGAATGACGAGAGCCTGTTCGACAAAAGCCGCTTTCCCTATTCCGTCGGCGTGGGCAATGTGCGCCATTATCTCGATCGGCTGAGCTACAGGCCCAACGCGATGACGGAGGCTGAAGAAGTGGCTGGTTTTTGGGAACTCAGTCAGCAAATCCTGGGTCTGCTGTTGTCAAGTGATGCATAACCGAGTTTGCGATCGCCCACTGCTTTTGCGGTAAACTGTCGTACCAAGGCAAAGAGTGTTGTACCAAGGTACAAACTGTCGTACCAAGGCAACCTGTAGGCAAACTGCGAGTTCATCCCATTCTTGCTTATGAACCCAACTCAAAAACGCTTGCTAACTTGGCTGGGCTGCTCTGGTGCAGTGGCGCTGGGGTTGGTTCTGCCAAAGCCGCTGCTGGCGCAAACGGTGCCCATTCGAGAACTGATTTTCTCCAGCACACAGACGGGCGAAATGGTTCCGCCGGACGACTTGGACTGTGGCTGCACGGGATTGGGCGATGGGCTGGCGGTGCTGACTGGCTCAGACGCAGAGGGCGACATGGCGATCGCCCTGCGCGGTTGCGACTGTGCGGGATGCCGCTTTATTGCCCGTCAAGAGATGCAGCGCCAGTTGCAGGCGAGTCTCTCGATTCCAGTACAGTTGCCAGAATAGCTCTGGGGAGTTGTTCCTGGCTTTACAAGCTTCACAAAGTGTCGCGAAGCCTGGGTTGAGTGCTAGGCTCGTTGCAAGCCAGCCCTGCTGCAAACTAGCCTTGCTGCAAGATATTGGCGATCGCCGCCTTTACCTCTGGATATTGGTAGGCAAAACCGCTTTCCTGCGTGCGTTTGGGGAGAACCTGCTGACCTTCTAGCACGACCTGTGCCGCATCGCCCAGCAGCGCCTCCAGCGCAAAAGCAGGCACGGGCAGCCACGACGGACGACCCATCACCTGCCCCAGCGTTTGGCAAAACTCTGCCATCCGCACTGGATTTGGCGCGGTGGCGTTGTAGGTTCCCGACAGGCTGGCATCGGTCAGCGCTTTGAGAATCAGGTTCACCAAATCGTCGCGGTGAATCCAGGAAAACCACTGGCGACCCGTGCCCAGCGGCCCGCCCGCAAACAGACGAAAGGGCGTGAGCATTTTGCCCAGTGCGCCGCCCATGCCGAGGACGATTCCAGTTCGCAGAATCACAACGCGAGTGCCGTTAGACTGGGCCGACTCGGCGGCGGCTTCCCACGCCTGACAGACCTGCGCCAAAAAGTCGTCGCCGGGGGCGCTGCTTTCGTCGAAGGTAGCGGTTTCGCTGGTGCCATAATAGCCGATGGCGGAAGAGTTCACCAGAACCGACGGCTTGGGGTTTGCCTGGGCGATCGCCTCTACAATCTTCTCCGTCCCCACCTTGCGGCTATCCAAAATTTCCTGCTTGCGCTCTGGGGTCCAGCGCTCGTCGGCGATGCCCGCGCCCGCCAGATTGACCACGCCGTCGCAGCCAGAGAGCGCCTGCTGCCACTCGCCCGACTCTAGCGGCGAATATTCCACCACGTCTACGTTGGGAAACGCCGATTTGGGAAAGACGCGATCGCCGTGCGTCTTGCTGCGAGTCAGCGCGACGACGCTGTGCCCCTCTTCGACCAGCCGCTCCACCAGTCGCGTTCCTACAAATCCGGTTGCCCCGGTCACTGCAATTTTCACGATGCCTCCTCTGCAAGCGGCGCGGGGGAAGTGTGCGGTTCTCCGCTGCCGTTCGGTTCTCAATCTTGTCTTACTGGTCTTAAGTCTTGTCTTCAGTATATCGGTTGGGTTCGAGCGGAAATGAGCTGCCGTCGATCAGCGCGGTAAAGGCATGATGCTCGTCGGCATTGCCCACCACCAGCAGGCGATCGCCCGCCTCTAGCAGCGTGTCGCCCAGGGGGTAGGCGTGGAGCTGTTTTTGACGCTCGATCGCCATGATCGTTGCGCCAGTGGTGCGGCGCACGTTTGCCTGGGCTAGGCTCAGCCCCACCAGCGGCGACTCTGGCTCTAGCAAATACCAGTGCTTGGGAAAACCTTCGGTGGCCGCGTCTAGATCCGATCGCCCCCAATATTCTGCCCGCTCTGGCAAGATGTCGCGATAGCGCCCGCTGCGATAGCGATGCACCACCTGCTGCACCGCAGACACCGAATCGCCCAGTTTCAGCAGCAGATGGGCCCCCATTTCCAGCGAGGCCTCAAACTCTGGCTGGACGACTTCCTGCGCCCCCAGTTGATAAAGCGCGTCGATTTCATCGGTGGCGTGGGCCCGCACGGTGATATCCAGATCGGGGGCAAGGCTGAGGGCGCGTTGCAGCGCGAGGCGGGTGGCGAAGGGATCAGGCAGGGCGATCGCCATCGCTTTGGCGCTAGATAAGTTTGCCTTTTCCAACAACACTAGACTAGACGCATCCCCCAGCAGGTAAGGAATTTGCCGATCTCGCAGGTTGCCCAGCACTGCCTCGTTGTTATCAATGACCAGCAAACGATAGCCCTGAAAGTACAGCATTCGCACCAGAGTTTGCCCAACTCGCCCATAGCCTGCTACGACAACGTGGTTGCTTAGCCCATCGGCAGGGCCGGTGTATTGGGGCGATCGCTGCGGTTCTAGCCAGGCTTTTAGGCGGGGAACCTGTTCTAGCCAGATCAGGATTGTTGGCGTGCCTCGCAGGATAAAGGGCGTAATCAGCAGCGTTGCGGCCGCCGTGCCCACTGTTAGACCATAGACATGTTGGGGAAACAGGTCGGCACTGCGGGCCACCCCTGCCAGCACAAAGGAAAATTCGCCGATTTGGTTAATTCCCAGCCCTACCAGGAGCGCCGTCCTGAGGGAATAGCCAAAGGCGCGGACAAGGCCAGTGGCGATCGCCGCTTTGCCCAACATCACCGTCGCCACCAAACCCGCCAAAACCCAGGCATTCTCCCACAAAAACACTGGATCGATCAGCAGCCCAATCGAGGCGAAAAACAGCGTGGCAAACACATCCCGCATCGGCAGCACCCGATCCAGCGCGTGGTCGGCATATTCCACATTCGACACCAGCAGCCCCGCCACAAACGCCCCCATCTCGATGCCTAGCCCAATCGCTGAGGTGAGCAGCGCCACGCCAAGACACAGCACCAAAATTCCCAGCAAAAACAGTTCCGGTGAGCCGCTCCGCGCCAGCCGTTGAATCATTCTGGGAATCAGCCAGATGCCCGCCAAAGCTGCCCCGCCCATAAACAAGAGCGCTTTTAGCAGAGCAGCAAGAAGGGCCATGCCGATCTCATCGGGCGATCGCGTTAGAGCGGGCAGCACCGCCAGCATGATGCCCACCGCCAGATCCTGCACGATCAAAATCGTGAGCATAATCTGCCCGTGCAGGCTATTCATCTCGTTGCGGTCGAGCAGGCTTTTCAGCACGACTGCGGTGGATGATAGCGACAGCACCGCGCCCAAAAACACCGCTTTGGGAATCGTGGCGACCCAGCCTAGCCCGTAGGCTAGTCCACCGCCCAGCAAAATTGTCAGCAAAATTTGTAGCGTGCCGCCGCCCAGCGCAATCTGCCGCATCCGCATCAGGTCTTTGAGCGACAGTTCTACACCCAGCGCAAACAGCAGCAGCGCGATGCCGACCGTTGCCAGCACCTCGATGTCGCCTTCCAGTGCTACCAGACCCAGCCCCGCCGGGCCGACCACGATGCCTCCCAGCAGATAGCCCAGCAGCACGGGCTGTCGCAGTCGGTTTGACAAATAACCGCCCGCCGTTGCCGCCCCCAGCACCGTCACCATCTCGACGATTAGCTTGACTTCGCTGGCCATGCTCCACTCCCGGTTTTCCTTTCAGCCTACCGGGTTCCAGAAGTTGTGAGTACAGCAGCAGGTCAGAATGATACAAAAGGCAGAATTGCCTTGCGAGATAGCGCAAAATTCAGCACCGCAGCGGCGATCGCCAGCATCAACAGGCTCTCACCACCCAAGATTAATAGCAGCGTCGGGTTGCCGTGCAGCGTCCAGCCCGTCTCAAGCTGCGCCAGACCGCGCACCAGCGCAAACGCCAGCACCGCGCCGGAACTGAGGTGGGGATTTTCGCCCTGGCGCACCACGTAGCGATAGGTCACGCCAAAGAGAAAACCCGCCAGAACCGCGTTGGCAAGATGCAAAAAGATCGCCCAGTTGAGCGAGAGAACGGTTAGCACACTCCAGCGAGAAGCAAGCAGCGTGTTGGCGATCGCCCCCACCAGCACCACCGTCCCGCAAACCAGGGCACTCAGTCCTCCGGCCTTAATCGACTCGATCCGCTCTGCCTGAAGCCGTTCCACCGTCTGCTCAATATCCCGAACAAATACCCGAACAAATACACAAAATAAATGCACAAAAAGACCCGGAGACCACGCCTACTACAAGCATCCCGTATTGCTGCTACCTTCCGGTCCTGACAAGGTTTGGGCGTTGTAGTCGCGTGGATCCAGGTCTTCTCCACAATAACACGGCGCTGGCGGACAGGGATCAGGACCAGGCTTCAAGTCGCTAGAACGGTCAGGCAGCCAGATGACACATCAGCGGCCAGCTTCCAGCCTTCACTCGCAGCCGCAAACCTTTCCCTCACAGGATCTGCGACAGAAACTTCTGCGTCCGCTCCTCTTTGGGATTGTTGAAAAAGGTTTCGGGCGTGCCTTCTTCGACTAGCAGCCCGTCCGCCATCAGCACCACGCGATCGGCCACCTCGCGGGCAAAGCCGACTTCGTGGGTCACGCAGACCATCGTCATCCCTGATCGGGCCAGCGTCCGCATCACGTCCAGCACCTCGCGCACCATTTCTGGGTCGAGGGCGCTGGTGGGTTCGTCAAACAGCATGATCTTCGGCTCCATCGCCAGCGCGCGGGCGATCGCCACCCGCTGCTGCTGCCCCCCCGAAAGCTGCCCCGGAAATTTCTTTGCCTGCTCCAAAATGCCCACCCGCTCTAGCAGTTGCAGCGCCTTCTCTTCCGCACGGGCCTTGGGCCAGCGGCGCACCCAAATGGGAGCCAGCATCACGTTTTGCAGCACCGACAGATGGGGGAACAGATTGAACTGCTGAAACACCATCCCCACCTCGCGGCGAATGGCATCGATATTCTTCAGATCGTGGGACAGGTGAATCCCATCAATAACAATCTTGCCCTTTTGATAGCTTTCTAGCGCGTTGAACGTGCGGATAAAGGTGGACTTGCCCGAACCGGAGGGCCCCATCACCACCACCACCTCGCCCTTTTGCACCGTCAGGCTAACGCCGCGCAGCACATGGAAATTGTTGTCGTACCATTTCTCCACATTTTCAGCCAGGATCACCGGCTCTGAGCCAACATGACCGTTGCCGTTGGTGATTGCGTCCGTGTGATACTGCGTCATTGGGAAACGTCCTAATCAAAATCAAGATTCATAGACTGCAATACAGCACTTTCCTGCGGGATAGGGTACACCCCGTCCTAAAGACTCAAGGCTTATAGCCTCCTGCATACCTCACTGGCTTCAGAAACGCTGTAGCTTGAATTGTACTGGTACAGCCAGGCGTTTGTGCAGTGTGATTCGCTACGACACGAAGCAAACCGATGGGCAATCTAAAGCAATCCCTGCCAGCAATCGCTGCAAACAATCGCTGCAAGCAATTCCTGCAAGTAATTCCTGCATCTGAACTCAGGGCGATCGCAGGCGACTCGTCCCTTGCCCCGATCTCCGCCACTGGTCGGAATTCGGCAAAGCGAACAGAAAGCGCTACTATGGTTAAAATTAGCTGTTTCCAAATTAACCATTTCTTATCCCAAATTTCTGTCAAGGATCGTCAAACGCTTGACTACACTTCTTTCGACCCAGACGGCCCAGTTTCTTGCCCAGCGCTACACCCTGGAAAATGGGCTAACGATTATTCATCAACAGGTTCCCACGCCCGTTGTCACGGTAGACGTGTGGGTGCAGGCGGGGGCGATCGCCGAACCAGAGCCTTGGGCTGGCGTGGCCCATTTCCTGGAACACATGATCTTCAAGGGAACCGAGAAACTGCCGCCGGGATACTTCGATTACGTGATCGAAAACTATGGCGGCGTGACCAACGCGGCAACAAGCCACGACTACGCCCACTTCTTCATCAACACCACAGCCGAATCCCTGCCCGACACGCTGCCCTGTCTGGCAGAACTGCTGCTGCGGGCGGCGATTCCCGATGAAGAGTTTGAGCGGGAGCGGGATGTGGTGCTGGAGGAACTGCGCCAGTCTGAGGACGATCCGGACTGGCTGGGGTTTCAAGCGCTGTCGGAAACGGTCTACCAGACCCATCCCTACGGGCGATCGGTGCTGGGCGATGTGGAACGGCTGATGGCGCTGCGGCCAGAGGAAATGCGATCGTTTCATCGCGCTCATTACCAGCCAGAGCGGATGACTGTAGTGATAGTGGGCAATGTCGATGCGGCCTATGCCATTGATCTGGCGCGTCAGGCTTTTTCAGACTTTGCCCCAGCGGTGGAGTTTCCCACCATTCCGATCGAGGCAGAACCACCGCTGACAGGTATCCGACGGCAACACCTGCGGCTGCCCCGGCTGGAAACGGCGCGGCTGATGATGGCCTGGGTGGGCCCTGGGGTGGATCAACTCCAGAGCGCCTACGGGCTGGATGTGCTGTCGGTGCTGCTGGCGGGTGGGCGCACGTCGCGCCTGGTGCGAGAACTGCGGGAAGAGCGGCAGTTGGTTCATGACATTGGCAGCAGCTTTTCGCTCCAGCGAGATTCCAGCCTGTTTACGATCACGGCCTGGTTGGAGCCGGAGTATTTGGACGTGGTGGAAGCAATTGTGGGCGATCGCCTCTCGGCCCTCAGCGCTGCGCCCATTCCCGACGCAGAGCTAAACCGAGTGAAGCGGCTCTTGTGCAACGACTACGCCTTTTCCACCGAAACCTCCAGCCAGCTTGCCGGCCTCTACGGCTACTACAACACCATCGCCCAGGCCGAGCTATCCGTCACCTATCCCGATCGCATCCAGAGTCTCCAGGTCGAAGACCTGCACCGCCTTGCCAGTCAGCATCTCTCGCCCTGCCACTATGCCGTGACGACGCTGCGGCCCATTGAGGCTTGATTCAGAGGTTGTGTCAGAGGTCGTATCAGAATGACCAAATCCTGGAGTCGCAGAGGAGTAGCGTGACGGAACCGTTTGAGCATCTGTCCGAGCATTTGTCTGAACATTTATCCGAGCATTTGTCCGAACGTTTGTCCGAACCTTCGTCCAAGCATCCGTTCTCGCCCCTGCGTTCTTGCCCCTTCTTCTCTGTCATCCCTCAACCCTCCATCACTGCCGCACCCCTATGTCCAACTCCACCCTCCAACCCGCAGCGCTCCCCCTCCATCGGACGGTTCTCAGTAACGGTCTGGTCGTGCTGACGACGGAGAATTCGGCGGCTGATATTGTGGCGGCGCGGCTGTTTGTGCGGGTGGGCAGCCGCTACGAAGTGCCAGAGCAGTCGGGCATTTCGCACCTGCTGACTTCGGTTCTGACGAAGGGCACCACGCACAAGTCTTCGATGCAGATTGCGGAACAAATCGAGTCGGTGGGTGCAAGCCTGGGCACGGATTCATCGCCAGATTATTGCCTGCTGAGCCTGAAAACGGTGTCGCGGGATTTTGCCGACATGCTGATGCTGGCGGCAGAATTGCTGCGATCGCCCTCCTTTCCCGAATCCGAAGTAGAGCTAGAGCAACGGCTGACGCTCCAAGGCATCCGCTCTATGCAGGAACAGCCCTTTGCGGTGGCGCAAAAGCAACTCCGGCAGGCGATGTATGGCGACCATCCCTATGCCCTGCCGGGGCTGGGCACGGAGGAAACCGTGTCGCAACTCAGCCGCACCGACCTGCTGCGCTATCACCAAACCCACTTTCGCCCCGATAATTTGGTGATTAGCATTACGGGACGAATCACTCCCGATGAGGCGATCGCCCTAGTGTCCGAAGCCTTTGGCGACTGGCAGCCACCGACGGATGACACTGGCGCACCCCTGCCGCTGCTGTATCCACCCACGCCGCCCGTCCTATCCAACCCACACCGCGTGGCGACGGTGCAAGAGACACAGCAGGCAATCGTCATGCTGGGCTACCTGGCTCCAGCCGTTCATGCAGAAGACTATATGGCGCTGAAGTTGATCAGCACCTATTTGGGCAACGGGCTGTCGAGCCGCCTGTTTGTAGAACTGCGCGAAAAGCAGGGCCTCGCCTACGAAGTGTCAGCCTACTATCCCACCCGGCTGGATACGTCCCAGTTCATCGCCTACATGGGCACGGCTCCGGCTAACGTGGCGATCGCCCTCGATGGACTGCACCGCGAAGTGCATCGCCTCGCCGCCGAACCCCTCAGCGAAGACGAACTGCAATCTGCCAAAAACAAGCTGCTGGGCCAATACGCCCTCGGCAAACAGACCAACGCCCAGATTGCCCAAATCTACGGCTGGTACGAAACGCTGGGGCTGGGCATTGACTTTGACACCCAGTTTCAAGCGGCGATCGCCCAAATTACGCCAGACCAGGCCCAAGCTGCTGCCCAGCGCTACTTTATAGAGCCGTATGTGTCACTAGTGGGCCCAGCAAGTGCGGTGAGGTGAGAGAAGAACGAAGAGAGAAGAACGAAGAGGAAAGAAGTTTTGTTTTTCCTTTTTCGTTTTTCGTTTTTCCTTTTTCCTTCTTCCTTCTTTCCTCCGTCTCTCCCATCACTCCAACTACTCCAGCCCCCTCACGCGGCCACTCGCCAATCTTGCCCAAACCGCACACAGGTCAGCGCCAGCGCAATTTGCTGAGCTGCCAGATACAGGCGCAGCAGTTCGTCCTCTTGGAGCGAGAAGGGCTTGCCCCAGCAGAGAGACAGCACAGCGATGCTGGCACTTTGGAACAGCACGGGCATCACCAGATGCGCCAACACGCCTTCCTCAGCGCTTTCGTTGACTTTGACCTGGGGCTTTTGGGTGGCGATCGCCTCTTGCACCACCGGGTCATCGCCCAAGGACGGCAACGCAGTGCCATAGTTGCCTTGCAGCGTGCCGGGTTTGCCCGCTTCCACCAGATGCAGCGTGCAGCCATCGGCCTCATAGGTTTCCCCAAAGGTCTTGGCGATCGCCTCCAGCGCTTGCTCCAGCCCGGTCGCCTCCTGAGTCACTTTGACCAGCGTTCCCAGCAGGATAGTCTGCGACTGGGCGCGGCGCAGTTCTTCCGTGCGATGTTTTTGCACGTCATAGGTTTCCACTGCCCGCTGCACCACGGCTTTTAGCTCATTAGGGTCCCAGGGCTTAGTGATGTACTTATAAACCTGTCCAGAGTTGATCGCGTCCACTAGGTCTTCCACGTCGGTAAACCCGGTCAGGATGATCCGCATCGTGTCGGGAAACTGGGGGACAGTCTTGCTGAGGAACTCAGTGCCCTTCATTTCGGGCATCCGCTGGTCGGAAATGATGACCGCAACTTCACCCTCGGCCGCCAGCATCTCCAGCGCCATCACGCCGCTTTCTGCACGCAGCACGTTAAAGTCGCGCCGGAACGTGCGATAGAGCAAATCCAAATTGTCTGGCTCGTCATCGACCACCAGCATTTTGGGCTTCTTGGGCCGCTCCAGGCTGGCCAACTGGCGATTAATGTGTTCTAATTCCGGCAGTGCAATGTCCATAACCATCCTTGGCTGCTGTTTGAGTGGCTGTGTTGCTGGGTAGTGGATTGAAAAATGCTGCTTCTGAGCAGTGGCGAGGCCGAGTCGGGGTTCATTAGGCGTTTACAACAAATCGACAACACACCCCTTTGATAAAAAGAATCTCCAGGAACCACTCGCCTGCTGTTCTCGTGATTCAGCAATATAACTGGATAACGTTTGGCTATTGAATGCAACATTTTCTGGCGTAGTCAGGTAAGCACTGACCCAAAGAGACAGGGGGTTTCTGGGCCACCCGCGTCCCTCACTCGCTTCGAGAATGCTGTAACTGTGCTTTTAGTTTGGGCACATTTGCCGCAGTTATAACGCTACAGAAAAATAAAATTCCAAAACGGCGGGGTGGATTGCCCAAAACCAAGAAAAATCGGGCGCTGTATAGTGGAAGATGTGCCTTGGTCAATTGCCTCGAATTGCCCCGAGTCGCTCCGAATCGCCCTATCGACTGACTGGCTTCCTATCACACCCTGCTCAACGTCATGGTATCGCTTCCTCGCATTATTCTTCGAGATCATAAAGCCGATGCCGTGCGGCGCTTCCATCCCTGGATTTTTTCGGGGGCAATTAAGCGCATCGAGCCAGACGCGCAGGAGGGGGATTGGGTCGAGGTGTACAGCGATCGCGGCGAGTTTTTGGCGGCGGGCTTTTTCGGCGCAGGCAGCATTGCGGTCAAAGTCGTTTCGTTTCAGCCCGTCGAGTCGCTCGACGCACTGTTTCTGCAACGGTTTCAGCAGGCCTACGCGCTGCGAAAACAGTTGGGACTGGCAATTAGTGATCAGACAAACTGCTACCGCCTGATTAATTCCGAAGGCGACGGGCTGCCGGGGCTGATTGTGGACTGGTATCACGGCGTGGCGGTGGTGCTGACCTATTCTCTGGGCATGGTACAGCAGCGCGATCGCATTGTGGAGTGCCTGAAAACGCTCTACGGCTCCGACCTGCGGGCAGTGTATGACAAAAGCGCGGCCGTCCTGCACGCGGGCAAGTCTCAGCCCACCAATCAATACCTGTTTGGTGAAGCAAATCTGGGCGAAAAGCGGCTAGGCGAGGTGCTGGAAAACGGGCATCGATTTGCGGTGGACTGGGAAGAAGGGCAGAAAACAGGTTTTTTTCTGGATCAGCGCGACAATCGCCAACTCGTGGCGCAGCACGTCGCCGGAAAGAAGGTGCTGAATACGTTTTGCTATTCTGGCGGCTTTTCAATCTATGCCCTGCAAGCAGGTGCGGCGGTGGTGCATTCGGTGGATAGTTCCGCAAAGGCGATCGCCTGGACAGAGCAAAATGTCTCGTTGAACGCGGCAACCCCAGGCACTCACCAGTCTTACGCTGCCGACGTGTTCAACTTTTTGAAAGACTGCGACGATGACTACGACGTAATCATCCTCGACCCGCCCGCCTTTGCCAAGTCTCTCTCCGCCCGTCATCAGGCGACCCTCGCCTACCGCCGCCTCAACTATCTCGCCCTGCTCAAAATTCGCCCCGGCGGTCTGATTTTTACCTTTTCTTGCTCCCAGGTCGTCTCACTCGACAACTTCAAAGGAGCCGTCACCGCCGGGGCAATCGACGCGGGCCGCCCCGTGCGACTGCTCGGCCACCTCAGCCAACCCGCTGACCACCCCACCAGCCTCTACCACCCGGAAGGGCAATATTTGAAAGGGCTAGTTTTGGAAGCGGGATAGAGGCGCGGTTTGCCACCGGGCAGGATTCACATTCCAAACGCAGGGCAGCCGAAAGGATGGTGTTGCACAGTCTCAACCAAATCAATGCTGATTTACCCGAATCGACGGTTACAGTTACCCTTGTCCGCAACACCGAAGCTGAGGTTTGCACCAGTCAGCAGCGGGTTACTTCCAGCACGCCGGTGCAGACTCTTTATCAAGCAATCGATGCCTGCGTCGAAGAGTTTGTGACCCTTCCCCCTTACAGCCTGAATTATTACTGGGTTCCGGGGAAGCTTGGCGGGCCCGATTCTGAGGTAGAAGTCGTGATTCGGGTGGAGTGCGCTGGAAATCCCTATGAAGCCACAGCCAGCAACCCCAGCATTATTCGGGCTTTTGGAGATGCCTATGTTCAAGCCATCAACCAAATCTTGAGTACGGTTTCTTAAGAGATTGAAAAACCTTCGGAACTAAGCTTGATCGACCACAACGATGGGAATCTCGGCCGTCTCTAGGACGGATTGAGAAACGGAGCCGACCAGTCCCACTTCCCAGAGGCGATCGCCCCGTTTGCCCATAACAATCTCATCCACCCGGAATTCCTGAGCAACGCGCACAATCTCCTCCGGCGCGGGGCCAATTGTGGTGAGGAAGCGGTGGCGAATGTCGGCTAGCAGCGTTGCGGTTTTGTCTTGCAGGTTTTGAATACTAGCGGGGTCGTTGACCTGGACAACGTGCAGCACAATGACGCTGGCATCGGCGCGGCGGGCCAGTTCGGCGGCTTTGCGGAGGACGGCGGGGGCGAGGGGCGAGGTATCGACGGCGGCCAGGAGGGTGATAGGACGGGCGATCGCCACTTTGGTCGGGTCTACATCGCCTCTTTCCAGCAGCCGGGGTGCAAACGTGGGGATGGCCCAGGCTCCTAGGGGCGCAGTGACCAGGATGGAAAGAGCGGCGATCGCCAGAATCGCTTCTCCACCTGCAATGCCCTGAGACAGCGGAATTGCGCCGATCGCCGCCTGCACCGTCGCCTTGGCCGAGTTTGCAGGCAGCAGAAACAGCCGCTCCTTCCAGTTCCAATTGCTGCCCAGCGTAGACAGATACCAGCCCACCATCCGCCCGATCAGCGTACCGATTGCCAGAATCGCCAGCCCCACGCCCAGCGTGTTGCCCAACACGTTGAGATGAATGCTAGCCCCCAGCAGCACAAACAGAAAAATCTCCGCCACGCCCCACAGCGCATCAAACCCACCCCGCAGCCGCCGCGCCAGGGGAGCATCCAGTTCGATCAGGAAAAACCCCAGCGACATCACCGCCAGATAGCCCGAAAACAGCGGATATTCCTCTGCCAGCACCACCAACAGCAGCGCAAACCCTGCCGCCACCAGCGCATCCTGTACAGCGTTTTGCGTCCAGTTTTGCTTTGCCAGCAAAAAGACGAGCAATTGCGCCGTCAGCCAGCCCAGCAGCACCCCCAGCGCAATTTGCAAAATCAGTTGCAGCGGCAGCAGTTGCAGAGGGGTAAGCGTGAGTCCGCCGGGGAGGGTCAGCCCCGCCGCCGCGCCTTGGGAGAGAAACGCCAGCAGCAGGCTAAATACCAGCAGCAGCAGCACGTCCGACAGGGCACTCCCCGTCAAAATGGCATCGGGAATTCCTTTCTGTACGCCCCAGCCGAGACTTTTTAACCGCAGCATTCCGGGTACGATGACGGCGGGCGACTCTGCGCCGATGATGCAGCCTAGAAGCAGCCCCGTCGCGAAATCGAACCCCAGCAGCCAGATCGCGCCCAGAGCAACGGCGATCGCCTCAAACGTCGCAGGCAAAAAGCCCAGCCGCAGCGCCACGGTTCCCTGCTGCGCTAGTTTCTCGCGATCTAGCCCCAATCCCGCCTTCATCAGGATCACCATGACGGCGATTGTTCGCAAGATGCCCGCCGATGCCAGTAGCTCTGGCGCGAGGGCCTGCGTCACTTGCGGCCCCAGCACGATGCCCGCCAGCACCATGCCCACCAAAGCGGGCAGTTTCAGCCGTCGGGCTAGTTGTCCGGCGAAGAAGCCGATTAGAAGGGTTAGAAGGAGGCTGGGGAGCATTTTAGGTTTCGGGTTTTAGAGTTTGGTTCTGGTTTCTAGATTTTGGATCAGTGTTGCAAATCGGTGTTGCAAAATTCAAACTGGGCTGAGTCTGCTGCGTTTACTACCTAAACTCTGCTGTCTTGAACTAGGCATTGCAGCCCAACATCCAAAATCTAAAATTTTTGACAAACTGCGCTATTCTCTACTCCGCGTGATTTCTACCGCGACCTGTCCTGTAAAGTCGGGAATCGGTGGATTGACCTTGGTCAGGCGCACGGTGACTTGTTCGACCTGACCGCTTGAGAGCATGATTTGGGCGATCGCCCCGGCCAGTCGCTCAATCAGTCGAAACCGTTCGGTGCGAATAAGTTGGAGGACAGTGGCCACATTGTTGCGGTAGTCGTAGGTGTCTTCCAGGCGATCGCTCTCTGCTGCTTTGGACAAATCAACCCACAGGGTCAAGTCCACCTGAAACCATTGCCCCAAGACCTGCTCTGCCTCCAGATAGCCTGAATAGCCAAAGGCCCGCAGCCCGGTTAAATAAATGCAATCTGCCATTAATCCGCAATTCATTTAATTCGACAAAGCCTGACCCGCCCAACAGGCCCAGCACGCAGTAATGTCCATTCTTCTGGGGGTACGAAGAAGGGAGTTGCTGGACGCTCAGCAGGCGCTGATCTGGCAATCCAAAATCGCAAACCCGCAATCGAGAAAGAACCTAAGCACTTGCGATAAGTTTGCTGGGTTTTGGACGATTTCTCGCGGGCACAGCCTGCGAGAAATCGTCCAGATGCGTAAAGTCCTACGAGAATTAACAAAATTAACAATAAGCCACAATAAGCCAACTGTACGCCAAATCGCATCATCCAAGCGGCGGGAGCGTATCAGGAATTCTGTCATCTCCTATCAGGTCGGCTTTCTGTTCTGCTGCCCGCTGTTTGGGCAGAGCGAAGCCGCTGCTCTGCCCGTTGTCAATCCGCTGGCTCAGATTGGCTTGGGATTTCTGGCAAAGCCTCAAACGGCTATCTTCGACTCCCATCCAAAACTTCCATCAAGTCTTGAATGGAGCAGCCCAGCACCCGCGCCAAGGGCACCAGCATCGACCCATCAATATCGCCCATCGACAGCGCTTCGAGCTTTTCTTTGGGGAGTCGGTAAGAGTCGCAAAACCGTTCAAATTCGGCATCGGTTACGCCTAGCTCGGTCTGGCGCTGCTTTAGCCAGCGGGCGATCGCCCCCACGCCCGACCGAGGCTGCGTCGCCCTTGCCAGATACTTGTTCACCAGTTCCTCAATCTCGCTGTTGCCGCCGCCCGCACGACTCACCAGGTCATAGCACGCCAGCCGCAGCGCCCTGCGAGCGCGATATTCTTCGTTCAAGATATCGGCAATGCGGATCGCGATATCGGGCTTCAGAAAGCCCACCAGTTCGTCGTCATAGTGCAGCGGCACCAGGGCATCGTTGGGACGAATTTCCCAGGCGGGCGTGTCGTCAGGTAGAGGCATAGGGACGGGTTCCGAAAGGGCGAGTTCCGCAAGGGGGGTGCTGAAGATTTCTGAACGGGGAAGGGGGCGATCGCCCACCCTATAACTTGGATCTTAGACTTGGATCTTAATGCAATCCGAGCAGTCCATCTAACACGGGTCTGCGGCTCGCTCCCAGTAGCCCTTGATCCACCCTTCATGCGTTTCCCTAATTTGCCCAGATTGATTCCTAAAATTTGTCCTGATCCCCCTGCCACTTTCCGTATAAGTCATTGGTAGATGCACCCTGATTCAATAACCTCCGGTTTCGCGGCCGGAGGTTTTTTTTACCCTGTAATTTTTTGCCTGGGGCAATGTTGCAGGAAAGCCACCGTGGGACAATAGAACCGCTGCGTTTGGAATCCTCCATGCTAAAGCGATGGATTGTCATGGTGCTGGTCGCGATTGGTCTGACGATGCAGGGCTGCACGTCCGTCACTGCGGCGCTCGATCGCTATGTAGACAGCACCGAGGGCTATGAGTTTCTCTATCTCAACAGTTGGGTGCCCGTCACAGTGAAGGACGGCCCCCAGCTCGTGCTACATGACCTGATCGAAAGCACCGAAAATGTCAGCGTGATCATCAGCCCCGTGCCTGATGGCAAAACGCTGGAAGAACTGGGTAGCCCCAGCGAGGTGGGCTATAAGCTGTGGAAAAATGCGCTGCAACCCAATCCGGCGGGACGACGCGCCGAGCTAATCAGCGCCGAATCCCACGAGGTCGATGGGCAAACCTATTACTTGCTGGAATTTGCCGTAGACGCGCCCGATCTCCAGCGTCACAACCTGGCAAGCGTTGCTGTGAAGCGAGGCAAATTATACACCTTCAACCTATCCACTACAGGGCGGCGCTGGGCCCAGGCTGAAAAGACGTTTCGGACGATTGTGGAGTCGTTCTCAGTGAGCTAGTGGTGAGCTACTTCGATCCGCTAACCTGCCCCTCAGCCCCAAAAACCGGAGCTAACCAGTTCGCCATTGTTCCAGGCTTGTCCCTGTTGGCGCTGCTGGAGGCGCGATCGCCACTGGCGGATCTGCTGAGCGGTCTGGGCAAAGGGCGAAAACCGGGGCGCAGGCTCAACGACCGCTTCCGCAGCACCCGAAGCCGACAGGCGGCGGTTGACGTTCATGCAGTCGGCCAGGTTGTCTAGGTATGGCTCTAGGTCAAGCGCTCGCTGCACCTGCTCGACCGACGTATAGCGATCGCGCAGCGACACCCGCAGCAGCTTAGCCAGAATTTTGCCAAAGTGGTCGCTGACGTGAACGTAGTCTTCCCAGAGCATTTCGCCTGTGTAAGCGTCATACTCAAACTCCATTGGCGGCTTGCCCGTCAGCAGATATAGGCAGGTCACACCGACCGCGTACAGGTCGCTGGCGTAGGTGGGGCGCAGGGCAAGCTGCTCTGGCGGCGCAAAACCCACCGTGCCCACAAACTGCGTCGTTGCGGTTTTGTGGGTGGTCTCGCCAGCTTCCACAATCCGCTCTTTTACTGCGCCAAAATCAATCAGCACCAGCCGCCCGTCGTCTTCGCAGCGGATCAGGTTGGGCGGCTTGATGTCGCGATGGATCACCTGCTGCTGGTGGACGTAGCCCAGAATCGGCAGCAATTCTCGCAAAAAGTGCTTGACGGCCAGTTCCGAAAAGGGGCCGTTTTGCTTGACCTGCTTCGCTAGGGTATATCCCCGCACGTATTCCTGCACCAGATAAAACTCACCTTCTACCTGAAAGTAATCCAGCAAGCGGGGAATACTCGCATGGCTGCCCAACTGGCTGAGGGTCTTGGCTTCCCGCTCGAACCGTTCAGAGGCCCGCTTTAGCACGGCAGGATTGTCCATCTTTGGGCAAAGCTGCTTGATGACGCAGAGGGGGCTGCTGGGCAGCGACACGTCTCGCGCCAAGAATGTGATGCCAAAACCGCCGCGTCCGAGGGCCTTCAGCACCTGATAGCGATCGCGAAACAGTTGGCTATTTTGGCAAAGCTGGCCGGGCTGAGTTAGCAGTTGCCGGGAGGATCGGGCTGCATTTAGGGGGGTGGTGGAGGACGCCATCATTAAGTTTGAGATGTGAAGTCAAAATTAAAGAAGCCAGCGCTGATCCGAAAAATCCCTGAGTCCGAGCCAGATGGTTCTGATACCTGCGCCAACGAAACGCACGAGCGGACTCTTCAACTGTCTGGAGCAGCGTTCGCTGCCCTTCACAACCTACCCAGTAGCATAAACCAATTTAGGAAATTCTGTGGATTTTCAAGGGATTTGCCCATCTCCAGATAGGCTTGGCATTCCTGATGCTCCCATTACATTTCCAATAGATTTCCAACCTTGGGATGATTCTGGTTTTAAACTGCATTCCCTCATTCTGGATAGGGGCTATACCCAAGCTTCATCTACTTAAATCCCTAGTAAAATTCTGACCCGCCTTGCCGGATAAAGCCTGCGTGGATTTGGGGAAATTCGTCTTGAGAGCTGGAAAGGCTGGTAGGCAAGGCGAAGCGCGAATCTCAGGGGACAAATTGTGAAGCGTCCTTTGAAGGAAAGCGGGGCTGGTGATGCGAGGCTAATTGGGGCAGGCGCAGCACAATCATGGCTCGATGCCTAAGACATAAGGTGAGGCGAAGGCAATGTGAACCAGGACAATGGGCGAATGACAGGCAAATGACAGGCAAATGACAGGCAAAGAGGGCTAGAAATTTATTCTGGTGAGGGCGATCGCCACCCGGAGGCTTCCCTGCCAGGTCTGGGCGAATTGCGCGATTATTGCGAAGTCCACAACTCGTGACGATATCGCGATCTAAAAGTGCTAAGGTTTTAGCATTCGAGTGTGTGTAATTCCACAAAGCGCAACTATTATGACCAAAGGACAGGGATTCGGCGGCTTTGGACTCGGCAAAATGAAAGAGCTGACCGAAGCGTTCAAAAAAGCTCAACAGGTGCAGGAGGGTGCAAAGCGCCTGCAAGAGGAGCTAGAAGTCATGGAAATTGAAGGCGAAGCGGGCGGCGGGCTGGTGAAGGTGGTGCTGAGCGGCAACCAGGAGCCTCGCCGGGTCGAGATTACGCAAGACGCAATGGGCGAGGGCCCAGAGGTTTTGGCAGACCTCGTGCTGGCGGCGGCCAAAGATGCCTACAACAAGTCCACTGCCACTATGCGTGAGCGAATGGAAGAATTGACGGGTGGGCTGAACCTGCCTGGAATGGGCTAGTCTAGCGGGGACTTGTAGCCAAAGTCTCAGGCTCAAGGGTTTGGGTCTTCAGGTTTTGAGCGCCTGTAGTCCTTGACAGTTCTAAGTCTCAGCAATTCTGAGTCTTGTCAATGTCTTTGTAACTCTGAGAGGAGGCGCAGTTTGAGGCTGCGTCTCTTTTGTCGATCCAAGATGTGTTGGTGCGTGAGGAGGGGGCGATCGCCCTTCCCTCTGCCTCTTTGCAACTTTCTGCAAAACGCCCTGGGACAGTCTTGTAACAAAATTCCTACAAAATTCCTACAAAATTCCCGCCGACTCGTACAGCCGCCGCACCAGCGCCATAATCTTGTCGCCATATTGTGGATCGGCTGACCAGCGCCCGCTGAGCTGCCCCACCAGCGGCGCAACCCCCCGCGCCACAAACCGAAAGCGCGGATCGACTAGCCCCTGCACCAGCGGAGCTGTGCTGCCGTAGGCCTTGAGGTGCTGAATGTGGGCCCGCACGCCTATGCGAGCGCTGGGAAAGGACGCACCGCTGGGGCTGCCCGCTGCATCGCCCAACCCGCCGAAGTTGTTTTGTCCTGGCTGGATTGTGCCGCCAAATTGCAAAAAGCTCGTCTCGACGCACATCTGGCAAAAGGCAAGGTCATAGTTCACGCCCTCCACGCTGCCCTCTTCGCGGTAGAGGCGCGGCAGATCAGGAAACTGGTTCAGCCCGGCTTCGTTATTGTTTTTCAAAAACATCCGCAGTTGCAGTTCTGAAGTCTGCCCAAGTCCCATAATTCGGTCGATTTGCCCCGGACAGATGCCAGAGTTTTGCAAAATCACAGTGCGCGTGGCTGCGTCCCAAGTGACGGAGATATTGAACGGCCGCAGTTCCACCGCCCGCACGTAGACAATATTGCGATAGGTGACACGACGGATGTCGGGCGACTGGCTGATATCGATGCCCAGGCGATCGACCAGATCGGCGGGAATAAAGGCATTGCCGTTGACGATAATGCCGCGCTCCTCATACAGCCCGCCGTTGATATTGATGCTGATGCTGGGGTAGGTTTCACCGCCGGGGTCGGGGGGCAGACCGGCCACGGCCCGGCTCCAGGACGAGAGTCCGTCAGCAATGCCCAGCGCCAGGTCGCGGCGCTGGTTTTGCAAAATGCTGCGATCTTCTGGACTCGTGAGAAAACCGACATTCATCAGCAGCGAGGGCACAATCAACTGGCGGCAGAAGGCGAGGCTGCCTGTACCCGAATCGGTGTCGGGCTTTGCGCCGCGATTGGGCAGTTGGGGAACGCGCCGCAGCAGTGCCAGCAGCAGCAGTTCCGCATGGGCTTTGCGCTGGCTGTTGGTGGGGATGTAGAACACGGTTGCGCCGCGCACGGAGGGGTTGGGGGAGGCATCGGCGTGGATTTCCAGCGCCACATCCAGGTTTTGCGCCCGGGCGTTGATCCAGGCGAGAGTCTGGGCCATGCTCAGGTCGTCCGGCACGGACAGCACCTCCAGCCCCCGCGCCCGCAGTTCGGCCACAATCAGGTCGCGGGTCAGGATCATCTCCCGCGCCTCCGTTGTGCCTGCTACCACAATGCCGGGGTCGATGCCTGCGCCTTCTGTACCGCCATGCCCCGCAGAGATAAAAATCCGTCCCATCGACTGCTGATCCTCGTTTGCGTGCCCGTTTCTAATTTGGCGGCGATCGCCCCTTGCACTCTAGAACCTGGAGACAGGGCGACCGCGCTACCCGTAAGACTAGCTAAATTCCGCACCCTTGGCGCAGGTTTATTGACCGCAATGCCCCCGGCCATTCGGCGTTAGAAATATTAGAAAACGCAATGTGCAACTCTGCTGATCCCCCTCCCCCTTTGCTGGGATGCCGAAGGCTTTAAGCCCTCTCCCACAGCAGAAGAGGGAGTTCAACCCTCTCTTGCTCCCCTTCTCCTAGCTTGGGAGAAGGGGTTGGGGGATGAGGGCAGATTGAGAATTGCACATCGCGTTACCCGTGCAAGTTCGTAGAAAAGCGTCAAAATAAAGGATACGCCCTTGCCCCCTCCAGCCGCATGGTTACGCCACGCCTCCACCCCGACACCATCGAAGACGTGAAGCAGCGGGTCGATATCGTCGATATCGTGTCTGAGCATGTGGTGCTAAAAAAGCAGGGCAAAGATTTCACCGGCCTGTGTCCGTTCCACGATGACAAATCGCCCAGCTTTTCTGTCAGCCCCAGCAAGCAGTTCTACTACTGCTTTAGCTGCGGAGCCGGGGGCAACGCCATCAAGTTTTTGATGGAGATCGGCAAGCAGTCTTTTGGGGAAGTGGTGCTGGAGCTGGCGCGGCGCTATCAGGTGCCTGTGAAGACGCTGGAACCGGAGCAGCGGCAGGAGTTTCAGCGGCAGTTGTCGCAGCGAGACCAGCTTTACGAAATTCTGGCGGTGACGGCCAAGTTTTTTGAACATGCGCTGCACCAGAGCCAGGGGGCGATCGCCCTCGACTATCTGCGAACCCAGCGCAAGCTGTCGCCCGAAATCATCCAGCAGTTTCAACTGGGCTATGCCCCTGGCGGCTGGCAGACGCTCTACGGCTATCTGGTGGAGCAAAAGCGCTATCCCGTGGAGCGGGTGGAGCAGGCGGGCTTGCTCGTGCCCCGGCAGGGCGGCAGTGGCTATTACGACCGATTCCGCGATCGCCTGATGATTCCCATCTGCGACGTGCAGGGGCGCGTCATTGGCTTTGGCGGGCGGGCCCTGGGCGACGAACAGCCCAAGTATCTCAATTCCCCAGAGGGCGAACTATTTGACAAGGGCAAGACGCTCTATGCGCTGGATCTAGCCAAAGGGGCGATCGCCAAGCGAGACGAAGCGATCGTGGTGGAGGGATACTTTGATGTCATTGCCCTGCACGCCGCAGGCATCACCAACGTCGTCGCGTCGATGGGCACTGCGCTGACCCAGGGGCAGATCAAGCAACTGCTGCGCTACACCGAATCCAAGCGGATTATCTTTAACTTTGACGACGACAAGGCCGGGCAAAAAGCCGCTGACCGGGCCATTGGCGAACTAGCAGATCTGGCCTATCGCGGCGAGGTGCAGGTGCGGATTCTGAACTTGCCGGAGGGCAAAGACCCGGATGAGTTTCTGAAGGCTCACTCCCCATCTGCCTATCAGGACTTGCTGCAAGACGCGCCGCTGTGGCTCGACTGGCAGATTCAAAAACTCCTGGCCGACAAAGACCTGAGCCAGCCTGACCAGTTTCATACCAGCACCCAGGCGATCGCCCAGCTCTTGGGCAGCCTGCCCAACGCCACCCTCCGCACCCACTATATCCACCGCTGCGCCGAACTGCTGAGCCGGGGCAACGCTCGCCTGTCCGTGCAGCTTGAGCAAGACCTGCGAACCCAGGTGCGGGGGCAGCGCTGGCACGGGCGATCGCAAAAATGGCAAACCCCGGGCGATCGCACGCTGCTAGAAGAAGCCGAAGCCCAACTGCTGCGCCTCTATCTACACCAGCCCGAACACCGCGCCGAAATCCGAGCAGCGCTAGAGTCCCGCGATCTGGAATTCAGCATCGCCCACCATCGCCTGCTGTGGCAGCAGATTTTGGAGATTGAGAACTCTGCCACAGCGCGGGATAGCGCGGAGCCGGAGAGCGGGACAGAGTGGCATACCAGCGCTCAGCCGCCCAACCCCGTCTCGCTCCTCACCCGTCTGCAAGACCACCTCGCCGAACTGCCGGGTCAGCACGAAGCCCTCTACTCTCTCTTTCAGCTGGACGAAAAAACGCGACGCGACCTGGCGCGAGCCGCCCTGGTGATTCGCACCGCCACAGCCTGCATGGAGATGGTGATGTGCGAAAAGCGGCGGCGGCATTTCCTCGACCTGTGGAAAAAAACGGACATCACCACGTCGCCGGAATTGGGCCAGTATTATCAGCAGCAGCTTTATCTGGAAGATCAGCGCATCAAGGTGCTGGAACAGGAGCAGCGCAACACCACCTTTGCCGATTTGGCCCAAACTCCGTGGGTCGGGGTCGGCCTCATAGAGTCATGAGGGATTCCCCTAATTCCCTATCTACTACCTATCTTATCCACTACCTATCCACTACCTATCACTACCTATCTACTGCGCCGAGTGGCGTGACCAGTCCATCCAGGCTGACGCGATTTTTCGTCTGGCGATAGATGTTCAGTCCGTCTTCGCCTTTCTGGCTGGCCCAGTCTACGAGTTCATTGCGCTGCCCTTCGTAGCCAAAGCGGGGAACCCCCATGCCGCAGGAGGTCTGAACTTTGGCAACCTCAACGTGGAGGATTTGTCGAGCGCCGGACAGCGGCGGGAACAGTGGGTAAAGCGTGTCCCATTCGGGAGATTGAGGCAAAACCGTCGTGCCCTGGCCGTAGATTCGCAGAATCATAGGCGACCCCTGAAAGGCGCAGAACATCAGGGTAATACGACCATTTTCCTGGACATGGGCAGAGGTTTCATTGCCGCTGCCTGTGAGATCCAGGTAGGCGACGCGATGGGGCGACAAAATGCGAAAGCTGTCGAGTCCTTTGGGGGACAGGTTAATATGCCCTTCGGCGCTGAGCGGGGCAGTGGCCACGAAGAAGATTTGCTGCTGGGCAATAAAGTCCTGGAGTTTGGGCGTGAGGGAGTCGTATTGCTGGGCCATGGGAGTAAGGGCGATCGCCCGGATTACAAGAGAATGGCAGCCATCCTAGCGCATTCCCCACATCGCTGCGCCCCGCCCCATTGAGGCATTGGATTGAGACCCACAGCCTAAGACAGCGCTCCGGAGTTTTTCAGATAGGAATACACCTGCGACAGCACTTGTCGCGCTGGATTGAACGTGATCTTTTTCACTGCATCGTTGTAGGGCAGCCAGGCATAGTCTTTGATTTCTTTTGCCTGACAGGTGACGACTGCTGACTTTACGAGCGCGGGAAAGTAGGTCACGGTCTTATCGACGGGCTTTTTGTCCCGCATGAAGCGATAGCGTTCCATAAAAGCGTCTTCGCTAAGCAGGTCGTAGGCGGTGATGCCTGTCTCTTCCTCAAACTCGCGGCAGGCAGCGGCGATCGCCGTTTCGCCGGGGTCGGCATGGCCTTTGGGAAAGCCCCAGTGGCCGGCGTGGTGCTGAATTAGCAAAAACTTGTCGCCGTCCTCTTGGCGTAAAATAGGCACAATGCCAAAAGCCTCGTCTTTCATAGCAAGTTCAGTCGTGTGGGAGTCAAACCTGGTCGTTTGTCTAGAATGCTTGCATCACAGTTTAATCGATGCGGATTCTAGGATGTCGTATCTTGCGACAGAAAAATGCACCCCAGTCCTACTGACCTGAGGTGCGTCGTGAATTAGGGGCGCTGAAAGTGGCGTAATATCAATTCTTCTAAAGAGCGCTGCGACTTGAACTGTCGGAAGTTCTGCTACAGCATTTTCTTGCGGGGTGAGGCACATGCTGCCCTCACAAGGCAAGGGCTTATTGACCATCCGTGCGCCTCACTAGCTTCAAAAACGCTGTAGCGGCTAATTGGCAATCCAAAATCGCCAACTCCAAAATCGAGAATCGATATTGCCCGTATGCTAAAAACTCGGCACTGGACTAGACAAACAGACCTGCGTTGATTTGGGCGACGCTGAAGTTTTTCAGAATGGCGATCGCATCACTGCCCACGCCGATCGTGGCTTCGCGGTTATTGCCTGTCACCGTCAGGTCGGCAAAGGTGAGGCCGCCGGTGAGCTGAATGCGATCGTTTAACCCGAAGCGGTTGATGGTGGCCACACCGCTGCCTGCCCCCAACACGAAGCGATCGCTGCCACTGCCTGCATTAATCACATCGTTGCCGATGCTGAAAATCAGGTTATTGCCTTCCCCGGCATTAATGGTGTTGTCGCCTGCTCCCCCATAAATCGTGTCGTTGCCTGCCCCCGCAAAAATCAGATCGTTGCCGTCGCCGCCGTCAATCCAGTTGGCCCCTTCGCCAGCGTAGATTGTGTCGTTGCCTGCGCTGCCCAAGATTTCATCATTGCCTGCGCCTGCATAGACCAAATCGTTGCCGTCGCCCGCCAAAATCAGGTTATTGCCCTCTCCGGCATAAATTTTGTCGTTGCCCGCGTTGCCATAGATTGTGTCGTTGCCGCTGCCTGCGTACAGATTATCATTGCCGTCGCCGCCATAGAGTCGGTTCTGACCTTCGCCGGCATAGAGGTCATCGTTGCCTGCGCCGCCATTCAGCACATCGTCGCCGTTGCCTGCATAGACCTTATCATTGCCGTTGCCTGCATAGACGCGGTTGTTGCCATCCCTTGCAAAGATATCGTCATTGCCATCAAAACCGTAGAAGATTTCGGTGGCGCTAGTTCCATTCAGGCGGTTGTTGCCGCTGGTGCCATTGATGACGGGCACAGTGCCTCGGCCGCTGGCGGTGGCAATTTCGTAAGTGGTCGTGGTATTGCTGACTTCGTGGGTCACAACCAGCAGCGGCTTGCCCGTGGGACTGTCTTCAGCAACCACAAACGCCAGTCCTTCTGGTGAGACATCGTCGGGCGTGTTGATGTATTGCACAAAGGCGGGGCTATTGGGATTCGTGACGTTGTAAACCATTACCCCGCCGGTGCGTTCTAGCCCGATGAAGGCATAGGTCTGACCATCAATTACCCCGATTACCACACCTTCGGGTTCGGGGCCCTTGTTGTCGCTGCGGGTGTCGAAGGTGCTTGCGGTGCCATTGGAGTTAAACAAGTCCGGCACTTGGACGGCGGTAATCTGCTCAAACTGGTCGCCGCTGTCGTAGACTAGATTGCCGCTGGCGTTCCAAATTGAAAAGGAGCGAGCGCCAAATACATAGATTTGGTCGAAGTCGTTGTCGCCATCCGGGTTGCCCAGTGCATTTGTAACAGTGAGCCGTCCTAGATTTGCATTGTTTTTGAGTGTGGCAGCGTTGGGGAACGCGGTTGGGTCGAGCCGATAGCTGTTGGCTCCTACGCGCACTTCTTCGGCAAAACCAGTGTAGTCGCGGGCATCGCCTTCATTGGCGGTGATTAGATAAGTCTGCCCGTTGACCGTGAAGCTGGCGATCGCATCGGGTTGATACATCCCCAAGACGGGCCAGTTTTGGATGTTGATGCCACTGTCGCGATCGCTCGCATCTAGCCCGTTCCCTGACAGGCTGTGATCTTTGAAGCCCAGCGGCTTGATTTCTTTCACCGTGGCCGTTTCCAGGTCAACGATCGCCAGGGCGTTGTTTTCTTGCAGCGTCACCCAGGCCGTTTTGGAATCGGGCGACACGGTGATGTATTCTGGCTCCAGGTCTTGGGCAACGGTCGCATTAGGCCCAAAGATTCGTACCCCAGCGGCAACCAGTGCGTCTTTTAACGCATTAAAGGCAGAAAAATCCGCCGTTTTGACGCTGCTCTGATCAAGCCGCAGCACGCCTTTTGACAGGTCGATAATGCTAATCGAGCCTTCTGGGTCTACAGAGTCAGATTGGTTATAGCTACTTGGCTCGCCTTCGTTGGCAACGACAATCTTTTTGCCGTCGGGGGTGAAGGTGAGCATATCGGGCAGTGCGCCGACCGTGACGGAATTCAGCAAATTGCCATCTAGGTCGTAAAAAGCCACAACGCCCGGAGCCTGTTTGCTCGTGCCGTTTTCAATGGCCACGGCGACAATGCCGTTTTTGACCGCGATGCTGTTGGCAATCCCAAAAGCAGAGGTGTCGATGGTTTTCACGAGCGTCGGCGCGGTGGGGGTGCTAACGTCTAGCACCTCTAGCGCACTAGTGCCTGCCACGACGTAGAGGCGCTGTGTGGTTACGTCATAGGCTGAGATTTCTGAGCCTGCGCCTTGATAGGTTCCAAGTTTTGAGAGCGTAATTGCCATAATCTTCGTAAAAATTAGAACTACGGTTGAGCGATCTACGTGAATTTACTTGGACAAGAGATGACCGTTCTTGCAAAGCAGTCTCAAACGCGCACCAAAACTTAAGGGCTGCAAAGGCAACCCTGAAATCTGGTTCCAAGGACAAGCTGAAGCCGGATGCCCGATCTCATCAGCAGATCGTCACCCTGATCCAGTTGCCATATTTCTGAGGAAATACTTAGCTAGAAAATACCATTGGTCTTTTCACTGACTCATGTATTCCTAAGCACAGAAGTCAACAAGAATGTGTAAAGCAATACTTTTTTGTAAACGGGCTTCACGTCCAGGGAATTGTTTGAGCCGGAAAGGTTTGATCAGGGAATCGAGCAGAACTTCCTGTGTTCCTTCTTGGAGTACTGGTATTGGAGTACTGGAGGGCTGACTTTAGGCGGGGGCTGAGGACATGGAACGCTGGGAGCGCAACGCCTGCACTGCCTGCAACACCGCTGCGCCTGCCTGCTCAATTTCCGCCTCAGTGTTGAAGCGCCCAAGGCCAAACCGCAGCGAGGCGAATGCCAAGTCGGGCGATCGCCCAATCGCCGTCAGCACATGGGAGGGCGCGATTTTTGTGGAACTACAGGCCGCACCGGAAGAGACTGCGATTTGCGACTGCAACGCCAGCAGCAGCGCCTGGCCGTCCACGCCTTCAATGCTGATGTTCAGGTTGCCAGGAAGCCGCTGGGTGGGATGGCCGTTGAGATACACGCCGCCAAGGGACTGGATCAGGGAAAAGAGGCGATCGCGCATTTCTGTCACTCTGACCGACTCCGCTT
Source organism: Thermoleptolyngbya sp. C42_A2020_037 (assembly GCF_015272455.1). Lineage (NCBI taxonomy): Bacteria > Bacillati > Cyanobacteriota > Cyanophyceae > Oculatellales > Oculatellaceae > Thermoleptolyngbya > Thermoleptolyngbya sp. C42_A2020_037. Next base: position 47,126 of record NZ_JACYLP010000027.1, on the reverse strand, counting down.
CCCGACTCTCCAGCGCCAGTTCCACCGCCTTGGCAAAGCCCACAATCTGCGGCACGTACAGCGTCCCCGACCGCATCCCCCGCTCATGCCCGCCGCCGTGAAGCTGCGCCGCAAGCTGCACCCGTGGGTCGCGCCGCCGCACGTACAGCGCCCCAATGCCCTTTGGCCCGTAGACCTTGTGGGCCGTCAGCGACATCAGGTCAATCTGCATCGCCTGCACGTCTAGCGGAATTTTGGCGATCGCCTGCGCTGCGTCCGTGTGAAACAGCACGTTGTGACGATGACAAATCGCGCCAATTTCTGCCAATGGTTGCAGCACGCCGATTTCGTTATTCGCCGCCATCACCGACACCAGGATCGTATCGGGCCGGATTGCCTTTTCTAGGACGGCTAAATCTACCAAGCCGTCGGGCTGCACGCCCAGCCGCGTAATTTCAAAGCCCAGAGATTCCAGATACGTGCAGGGATCGAGAACGGCGCTGTGTTCCGTCGCCAGGGTGATGATATGTCGCCCCTGTGAAACATAGGCTTCCGCTACACCCTTGATCGCCAGGTTGTTGGCTTCCGTTGCGCCGCTGGTGAAGATCAGTTCTTCAGGGGTCGCGTTGATCGCGGCGGAAAGGATGGAGCGCGATCGCCCCACCGCCGCCTCTGCCGCCCAGCCGTAGGAATGTGTCGTGCTAGAGGGGTTGCCAAAATGCTGCGTGAAATAGGGCAGCATCGCCTCCACCACTCGCGGATCGACGGGCGTAGTCGCGTGATAGTCGAGATAAATTGGCTGATGAGGCATTTCGTCTAAGAGGGCTAAACATCAGGGCAGGCAGCGCCCACCCTGTGCCTAAAGCCTCTCTTAGCAAAAATTAGCAAAGAGGCATTGGGAGGATCGCTCCTGCCCAGTTCTACACCAGCTTTTTCACTTTGTCGATGATGCCCACGGGGTCGATGCCTTGGTGGGGGAATTGTTCCCATAGCCCGCCACAGCCCTCTTCGTGCGTGCCGTAATAGGCGAACTTCGGCGTGTAGCCCCGCTCTAGCAGCCAAGACCCAAAGCGACTGCCCAGCCCTGTCCGGCGGTTAAAGGCTTCTACCACCATGACAAAGGGCGACTTGCCGATCTTCGCCATCACGTCTTCATCCACCACGTTTAGCGTGGACTTGTTAATCAGACCCACATCCAGCCCCTCTTGCTTCAGCCGCTCCACCGCATCCAGGGCGCGATAGACCGCATCGCCCACCGCAACGATGTAGCCCGCCGTGCCTTCCCGGACGACTTCATCTTTGCCAGGGACAAACGTGTAGTCGCCGCCGTAAAGCTCATTGCCGCTGCTGTCCAGCAAAATCGGCGTTTTGGAGCGGGTCGAGAAGATGAACCGCAGACCGGGGTCAAAGAAGATCGCTTCGACGCAGGCCTTCATCTGGTTGGCATCGGCGGGGAAATAGAGCTTGGTGTCGTAGCCGTCGTCTAGACCGTTGTCGGCAAAGAAGTTGTTGATCCCAAAGTGGCAGGTGTTGTCTGCCATGTCGTCGATGCCGGAGTGCGAGAAATGGCACAGCAGGTTGGAATAGTTCAGCCGCGCCATCGTGATTTCGGAAATGCACATTTCCAAGAAGGCGGCGAAGGTGGCGAAGATGCCCTGCTTGCCCTTCTCCATGCCAAAGCCCGCCGCCGCCGACAGGTTGCCCCGCTCCATGATGCCGGAGGGAATGAACACTTCCGGGTAGGCATCGTGAATTTTCTTCAGACCGCAGGAGCCTTCCAGGTCGCTATCGACCACCAGCACCTTTTCCTTGCGCTCGGTTTCGCTCATTTTGGCTAGCATTCCATTCACCGCGTCGCCAAACACGTTGCGGTTGGAATCCCATTTGTCGCTGATGCCCAGGAAGGTATAGTCTTGCTTGGGCTTTTGAATGCCGTTGAGGTGGGCGACGGCGGCGCTGTGGCCGCGGCTTTCCAGATATTGCAGCGCCAGCTTCACGGAGATCACGTCGTGCCCGTGGTTCGAGCCTTCCAGTCCTTCGATGCCGGGGCACATGGGGCGCTTGCAGATCACGGCGATTGGCCCGGGCGTGTTCACGGCTTCGCAGATGGCGGCGTAGAGCGCGTCAATGTCTTCACCGTTGACCTCCAGCACCTTCAGCCCGTGCCCTTCCAGGGTGCGCTTGACGCTGTAGCCGGGGAGGTACTTGGAGGGGTGTCCTGCGATGGTGACATCGTTGTCGTCGATGATCAGCTTGACGTTGAGGTGCTGCGCCACCGCAAGGCGGGCCGCTTCCGCATCGTTGCCCTCCTGCTGGGAGCCGTCGGAGCCGAGGCAGAAGACCGTCTTGCCAGGGTTAGCAAAGGCTACGCCGTTGACGTAGGGCCACATATGCCCCAGACGGCCAGAACTGAACTTGACACCGGGTGTTAGCCCCAGTTCTGGGTGGCCGGGCAGTTTGGAATGGGCCAAGCGATAGCTCATGAGCTGCTCAGCGGGTAGGTCGCCGTTTAGCGTCGCCATCAGGTATTGCGTGCCGACGCGGTGTCCGGCTTCGTCAAAGAAGATAGGCACAAAGCTATCGGGCTTGCCGCGAAACAGCGCGTCGAGAATCATCACTTCAGGCACGGTGTCGTAGGGGCCGCCCGTGTGACCGCCAACGCCGTGGGCTGCACCCGTCGCGGTGAAGAAAACGATCGCATCTCGACAAAGCTGGATATTGGCCTGGAGGGCCGCTTTTTGATCGGCTGTGAGCGTGGGTACGGCAGGATCAAGCGTTAGTTTTTGATATGCGCCGAGGTCGATAGGGAAGGTTGCGCCAGTTGCAGTCATAGCTTTTATCCGTAGAAGATTTTGGGGCAGTGCAAGCGATCGCCCGCGTCGGAGCATCGATCGGCTGCTATCGATTTTCCCTGAAAACCAGGGAACTCACCTCACTAGGGTTGATCCTAGAGATAGGCCTACCAGAATGCAAGTTTAGTGGCGAACGTACCCCCGCTGCTTAACTATTGATTAATAACTAACAACTATTGATTAAATTGTTTGCAAACCTGTCTGAGGAGGTTCATGAGCGGCGAGCCGCAGAGGTCTGGGTTTGCGGAGATCCAGAGCGCTGCTGTAGCGCCAAAGTGCAAGCTTCAGTCGGCTGGAGGTGTGATGGGGCGATCGCCCATTTGCATAACCCGTAACACCTCATCTCGAAAACCACAGTAAAATCAGGGCACGCTTGCAGGCGGTGTGATTGGGCAAGGCATAGCACGCAACGAATTTACGCTGAACTTACGCTACAGCATTTTTGAAGCTAGTGAGGCACACGGATGGTCAATAAGCCCTTGCCTCGTGAGGGCAGCGTGTGCCTCACCCCGCAAGAAAATGCTGTAGAACAAATCTTACGCTAGAGCAAATCTAGAGCAAGCTCGCCAGGTTTTTTAGAGCAGCGATCGCCTTCTGTCCCACGTTTTGATTCTGGAGGAAAAGATGTCTTTTCAGTTTAACCAGATCGATCGGATTAAAGATTTTGACAAGGCGATCGAAGCGCTGGAGTCGGAATACTTGCCGGGGCTAGTTGAGGCGTTTGGCAACTCTCCCGAAGGGCAGGCGTATTTGAACTCTCAGCCAGCGGAGGAGGCTTATCTGGGCGACTGGGTTGGCAATTTCGTCTATTTTGGCTATTCGTATCTGAACGTGACGCTGCCCAAAATGCAGAAGCGGGATGCCGAGGTCATATTGCAGCAGCTTTTCCCCAGCAAAATTGCCCTTTCGGAGCCGGACGATGCGAACCGCATTGTGCCAGAGCTGACGCCTTCTGGGAGTTTGTGCAGCGGGAACACAAACAGCGCCACAGCGGCAAAATCCTGACATTTCTCCGCAAGATTGAGCCGACCTTTGCTGCCACAATGAACGACCCGCGCAACTTTGGCATTGCCAAGTCGTTTTTCATGTCTGGGCAGGCAAGCGGGTTTGATATGACCACTCCAGAGGGGCTTGCCGCCTATCAGGAGCAGTATAACCAGCAGGTTCGCGATGATCCATCAGCGTCGATCTTGCCCCTGCAAGGGATGCAGGGAATGCCAATGGCGCTCAATCCCTTTGCTGGGGGCGTGCCAGAGGGGGTGCCGCCAGAGTTTGTGGCGCTGATGAGCCAGCAGCTTGGGCTTGGCCCGGTGCCAGGGCTGGAGCATTTACCGACCGATCGGGAGGAGCTAGTGAGTGCGATCGCCCAACATCTGGTGCGTGAGGGGCTGGTCACGCTTGAAAATATGGAAGACTCCGGTTTAGAGGATGAAAACGATGACAAACCGCTGGGCCTGCTTAGCTTTTCGTCCCAGCTTCAGCAGGACTTTTTGCGGCAAGCCGCTGAGTCCCAAGACCTAGCGCTATCCGAAGAGGCGATCGCCCTCCTGCAAGACCTCCGCATCACGCCCACCACCCCCGGCACCATTGTTCAAGATTTTGATCGGCTGCTGGAAAGAATCGGCGCGGACGGCATTCCAGTTAGCAACACCCGTCAACAGCTTAATCTCAACATCCTCAAAGAGCTGAACGCTTTGCTGAGCCAGCCGATTCAAATCGATCTCAAGCGGCCACAGCAAAAATCCTACCCCAATCTGTACGGACTCTATCTACTGTTGCGGGTGACAGGGCTAACCCAGATCCACCAAGCGGGCAAGACACCCAAGCTAGTGGTCAATCCTGACCTCTACGCGGCGTGGCAAACGCTTAACCCCACCGAAAAATATTTCACGCTGCTAGAGGCCTGGCTGATCCGGGGTGATCTGGAACTGCTGGGAGAAGGACGGAATCCGCTGAATGAAGGGAGCCGAGTTCCAAAAACCTGGACTAATTTGTCGAAGCAGCCCAAAACTTACCAAAACTACAGCGAACAAGATCGGCTGAACTATTGGCCCGGATTTCACAATCTGGCACTGATGCAGATGTTTGGCTGGGTGGAGTTGGTCTGCCCCCGCCCCGATGCAGGCAAGGGCTGGCGCGTTAAACAGGTGAAGCCCACGCCGATTGGAGATGCGATCGCCACTGTAGCGCTCAACGCCTATTACGACCAAGAATTCCAGTGGGCCTCGGAAAGCGACTTTACCCTGCCCTGGGGCGACTTTCAGCCCTATTTCCAGCCCTATTTCCCCGAATGGCGACAAAATCTGCCCGCGCTCCAGTCCCCAGCGCATCAAACCGGAACCTACATCTTCAAAGTTTCGCTCGGAAAAATCTGGCGGCGACTGTCGATTTCGAGCGAGTCTACTCTAGAGGCATTGGGTGACTTGATTCGAGAGTCGGTGGATTTCGACTCTGACCACCTCGATTTGTTTTCCTTCAAAGACGCGATGGGTCGCACGGTTGAAATTCATCATCCCTACAACGACTGGCGCGACAGCAAAGCCAGTAACGAAGTGCTGATTGGCGACCTGCCTTTACAGCCTGGTATGGCAATGACTTACCTATTCGACTTTGGCGACTGCTGGGAATTTAATGTGCAGCTTGAAGAAATTCAGCCCGGAAAACCCAAGCGGGGCAGCAACAAGATTTTGGAGCGCCACGGCGAAGCGCCGGAGCAATATCCCAACTGGGACGAGGACGAATAGATCTGGTTACAGGAGGCGATCGCCCGTTTCTGGATCAAACCCAAACAGCGCCTGCTCGTCGAACTGGAGCGACAGGCGATCGCCCACCTGCACCGCCTGCTCCGGCGCAGCCAGCAGGCTGATCGGACGCTCCTCTCCTGGCACCATCGCCCGCACCAGCGTTTCGCGGCCCAGCGGCTCCACTAGCGTCACCTGTGCCACCAGTCCGCTATCTTCTCCGGCTGGCGAAATTTGCAACTGCTCTGGCCGGATGCCCAGGTTGATGGACTGTCCGGGGCGATTCGCGAAGCGTTCGCGCAAGCGGTGCGGCGCACTTTCTCTACGGGAGTCGCCCAGCACTGACTGCAACCTCGCGGGACATGGCAGAGCTTGTTCGCCGATGTGCAGCTTATTCTCCAGATAGACTGCATTTAGAAGATTCATTGGCGGATTGCCCATAAACGTGGCCACCATCTGGTTTGCAGGCTGCTGGTAAATCTCCTGGGGTGTGCCGATTTGCTGAATCCGGCCCTGGTTCAGCACGACGATCTGATCGGCCAGGGTCATGGCTTCGGTCTGATCGTGGGTGACGTAGATCGTGGTGATGCCGAGGCGCTGATGCAGTTGCTTGAGTTCGGCGCGGGTGTCGTCGCGCAGTTGGGCATCCAGATTGCTCAGCGGCTCATCCATCAAAAACGCCTGGGGTTTGCGGGCGATCGCCCGACCCAGCGCCACCCGCTGCTGCTGTCCGCCGGAAAGCTGACCCGGCTTGCGATCGAGCAGGTGCGTCAGGTCAAGCGACTTGGCCACCGCCTCAATGCGCGGCCGAATCGTGTCGGGATCTGCCCCGCGCATCCGCAGCCCAAAAGCCAGATTTTCCGCCACCGTCATGTGCGGATACAGCGCGTAGTTTTGAAACACCATCGCCACGTCGCGCTGGCGGGCGGGCACGTCATTCACCCGGCGATCGCCAATATACAGATCGCCCAACGTAGCCATCTCCAGCCCCGCAATCGTCCGCAAAATCGTCGATTTGCCGCAGCCCGACGGCCCCACCATCACCCAAAACTGCCCATCGGGGACTTCAAAGGTAATATCGGCGATCGCCGTCGTTGCATTAAAGATTCGCGTAATTTGGTTCAGCGCAATTCGAGCCACAGAGCAAAAGGAGCAGTAATTTTTCTACTTTCCGTCTATCTAAGGAAAAACGAAAAACGAAAAACGAAAACCTGTTCTTCCCTCTTCGTTCTTCCCTCTTCGTTCTTCCCTCTTCGTTCTTCCCTCTTCCCCCTTCCCCCCCGTTCGGCCAAGTTTGACAACGTTTTAGCTATCAAATGTAGCAAATCTTGCAAATCTCTTTAGACCCGGCGTTCGTTTTGCCTCCGCGCTTAGAATAGGAAAATTATTCTCCACCCACCCAGGAGCAACTGTTATGACCCTGATCGCCGTTGTGGACTACGACATGGGCAACCTACACTCGGCCTGCAAAGGCCTGGCCAACGCTGGAGCCACTCCCCACGTCACCGATTCGGCCAAGGATATCGGACGGGCAGATGCCATTGTGCTGCCTGGCGTGGGTGCGTTTGACCCGGCAATTCAGCACTTGCGCGATCGCGACCTGATCTCACCCCTCAAAGATGCAGTCGCCAGCGGCAAACCCTTCCTGGGCATTTGCCTGGGGCTGCAAATTTTGCTGGATGGCAGCGAAGAGGGGCGTGAACCCGGTCTGGGCATTGTTCCCGGTTGGGTGCGCCGCTTCCGTCATGAACCGGGCATCACCATTCCCCACATGGGCTGGAACCAGTTGCAGCTTCGGCAGCCCAATCTGCCGCTGTGGAATCAGCTTGGAGCCGATCCGTGGGTTTATTTCGTCCACTCGTTCTATGCAGACCCGGCGGATGCAGGGGTGATTGCTGCAACGACCACCCACGGGTCGCAAACCGTAACCGCAGCGATCGCCCGCGACAACCTGATGGCCGTCCAGTTCCACCCCGAAAAATCCTCCGACACCGGGCTAAAGCTGCTGGCCAACTTCGTCGCCTCGGTGCAGGCCAAAGAACTTGCGGGTATTCGCGGCTAGCTGCCGACCGTTGGGGCGATCGCCCTGCTGTGAACCCAGACTAGATATCGGGGGGCAACAGACCCCCTGTTTTTTTGCCGACCGCCAACCATGTCTCTCCGCATCTATGGCAATCGTCTGATTAAAACCCTCCCTGGCGGCGACACCCGCCCCACGCCCTCGCGGGTACGGCAAGCGCTGTTCAACATCTGGCAGGGGGAGATCGAGGGCTGCCGCTGGCTAGATTTGTGCAGCGGCAGTGGCTCTATGGGGGCCGAAGCACTCTGTCGCGGTGCGGCGCTGGTCGTCGGTATCGAGCAGTCGGGGCGGGCCGCCGCCGTGATTGCAGAAAACTGGCAAACCGTCGCCAAACCGAATCAGCAGTTTCGGCTGCTGCGCGGCGATGTGCGGCAAATGCTGCCGAAACTGAGTGGGCAACGCTTCGACCGGATTTACTTTGACCCGCCCTACGCCAGTGAGTTGTATGAACCTGTGCTGGAGGCGATCGCCCGTCATCAGCTTCTAGCCCCCGATGGCGAACTGGCCGTCGAACACGGGGGCGATCGCTTTTCTGAAACGGCTCTGGCGACCCTGCTGCCCCGCATCGCGCCCCTGACTCCCCGCCGCAAGAAGGTCTATGGCAATACGGCGCTGATGTTTTTTGGGTGGCAAAATGAAGGGCTGGCGTGAATGGGGATCTAGGGAGTAGAGCGAGCTAAAAAAAGAGACCCCCGAAAGGGCCTCCATTCCGACAATTTTCCAGAAATTTCTAGAGATAGTTCACAAGGTTTTTTTCAAGTGTTGCTGGGGTGCGTCTCAAATGCCCCCTGCGGGATCTCAACACGGAGAGCAGGCAGAGATCCGCCTACAGACCCAACTGGTCGCCCCGGCGATATTGCAGATAAGCCGCGACAAACAGACCAGCCAGCGTCACGGGAATCAAGCCCAACACAATTCCAGAAAGCAGCGGTTCAACCACGGTTCAATCTCCTTAACGTTAAGTCAAATTTTAGCAACGAATGGTTGAGCAGTCAGCCCTGTGGCGATTTTTTGGCACGGCTTTTAAGGTTTTTTACGTTTTCGCTCGCCCCTTCTCAGAAAAGGGCGATCGCCCTCTCATCTGATCCACTCCGCCAGGACTTGGGGTCGGAACCGTTAGACCCAATGCACCCTTGCTATTTGCACTCCTTAAATAAATCTGTGCAGAGTTGCCGTCTCCGCTCAAGAAACTTTAAGCTAGGTTATAAATCGAAATGCTATTCACACCCCGCCTTGACCCCGAATCTCTTGAACGAGCCTATTCTAGAATCGCAAGTGACGAGTGCAGCCAGCGATGCTCCGGATCGGTCGCGGCAGGCGCTCTGGTTGCTGCTGGGTTCGGCGGTGGTAATGCTGGTGGCGATCGCCGCCCTGCTGCTGCTCCGCCATCCCGACCCCTACGTGCGGAGCGTGCTGGCTCTAGAGGGCAACCCGTCCCAGGGGCAAGTTATTTTCCAGATGAACTGTGCAACCTGCCACGGATTGACGGGGGATGGCGTAGTTGGCCCCAGCCTGCATCATGTTTCTGCCCGCAAGTCTCGCATCAAGCTAATCGAGCAGGTAATCAGCGGCAAAACGCCCCCCATGCCCCAGTTCCAGCCCAACGCCCAGGAAATGGCGGATTTGCTGGAGTATCTCGAATCTTTATGACTGTCCCTAGTCGCGGCATCTACACTGCGTTGGCCCACAGTCTCTCGGTTGGTCATCCACGCTTTATTGGGCTTATTGGGCTGACTAAAGTCGGCACTACGAGCATTTTTGGTAGGGTGCGGCACGCGCTGCCCGGACGAGATGAGGGCTTCTTGACTACAGCATTTTCTTGCGGGGTGAGGCACATGCTGCCCTCACGAGGCAAGGGCTTATTGACCATCCGTGTGCCTCACTAGCTTCAAAAACGCTGTATCTGCATACCTCACTAGCTTCAAGAAACCTGTAGCCGCGTCTAGCAGGTTCTATCGATCTCTAGGTGCTGGGTGCATCTTCAAACTTATAGCCCACGCCGATTACCGTTTTCACAAAGCTCGGCGTTGCTGGGTCGAACTCAATTTTTTTCCGCAGGCGGGCGATGTGCGTATCTACCACGCGCTCATCCCCAAAGAAATCGCTACCCCAGAGTTTCTCAATCAACTGTGCCCGGTTCCACACGCGGCCGGGATAGCTCATAAAGGTGGTCAACAGGTCAAATTCCAGCGTAGTTAGGTCAAGCCGTTCGCTCTTTTGTCCTGGCCCGTCGCCGTGGCGATAGGCCGCCCGCTGGTCTACGTCTACCGTAAAGTGCTGCGTATGGTAGGTTTTGCTCTGTCCACCCTGGCGCAGGGTGCGCCGCAGCAGCGCCCGGACGCGGGCCACCAGTTCTCGCGGACTAAACGGCTTCACCATATAGTCATCCGCGCCAGTAGACAGACCGATTACGCGATCCATCTCTTCGCCCTTTGCCGTCAGCATTAGAATGTAGGGGTCTTTGTGGCCGGGCTTTTGGCGAATGCGGGCACACACCTCTAGCCCGTCCAGTTCTGGCAGCATCAAGTCCAGAATAATCAAGTCGGGCTGGAGTTCTTGAAATACGCGAATAGCCGTCTGCCCGTCACTACAAACGCGGCAGGAAAAGCCTTCTTTTTCGAGGTAAAGCTGGATTAGCTGGGCAATTTCGGCTTCGTCTTCAACGATTAAAATATCCATGACCTGCGGAGGATTCGTCGCTTGCGTTTACCATTAAACCTGAGTGATGGTATGAGAGCAGTTTGTAAGCCGCTCGCTGCATCAGTCCTGGTTAATTCCTCTGGTCAATTGCTCTGGTCAATTGATTTGGGTGAGCATCCAGGGATATGGGACTCGATCCTAGCGTAGCGGTGTGGCAGACCGCTGATCTACGGTTCTTCTAGAGCATGATAGACGGCATGGTAACAGCACCCCCCCCTTCGGAATTGCATCGGTTGGGCTTCCAGTTGCAAACCTTGTTGCAGACGGCGCAGCCAGGATTGCCGCCAGTTCAGGTGCGGTGTGCGCTGCGGGAAAGCGTGCTGATGGTGCTGGTGCAGCAGGTTTCGCCTGACCCTGGAGCGGCTTCCGCTGTCCGTCGGTTAGAGACTTTTGAGGCTTCAGAGATGTTCGCTTGTCTGGAAGATGAACTGCGGCGATCGCCCCCCAAGATTCCCCCAGCAAAATCTCCCTTTTCTCCTACCCAGGTTCAACCACTGCCCGTGCGGGTGTATCTGCGGGCGGCGGGCCAGTCTCGCCCCTACGCCATCCATCAGTTTCGCATCGACGGATCAGCCCTCTCTGCGATCGCCTCAGAACAGACCCAGCCTGAGCAGGATGAATTAGACGCAGTCGTTCCTCCCTCAGCGCCAGAGCGGTTGCGTCGTCCTGCACAGGATGATGCAAGTCTGGATGGGGCAGCCTCGGCGGAGGCGTTGCTGCAAGATTCCGCGCAAGACCTGATTACAGCCGAAGCGGGGAGATTTTCACTGCCTAGAATGGCGATCGCCCTGGCGGCAGGGGTTGCGGCGCTGGCCTTTGGCGGCACATTTTACGCTCTGACGCGCCCCTGCGTGATTGGCAACTGTGTCGAGTTGCAAACCGTGGAGCGGCTGCATCAGGCGGTGAGCGACCAGTTAAGCCAGGGCGCGACGCTGCAAGACGTGTCCCAATCCTACACGCGGCTCACGGAGGCCAGCTATCGCCTCAGTCGGGTTCCTCGCTGGTCGCGCCACTATGCAGCGGCGAACCAGGTGCAGCAACAGACCGAATCGACGGTCGCCGCGCTGGGGCAAGTGCTGTCGGCCCAAGCGACCGCAACCGAAGCCGTCGAGATGGCCCAAAATCCCCCCCACCCGTTGGAGGTGTGGCAGCGGGCGCAAGCGCTCTGGGAAAAGGCGATCGCCCAGTTGCAGCAGGTGTCAGAATCCAGTCCGGTCTATGATTTGGCTCAGCAGAAGCGGCTGGAGTATGCCGAAAATCTGGCCATGATTGAGCAGCGCATCACCCTGGAGCAAAAGGCGCAGGACTGGGTGAATCGGGCGCGGCAGGCGGTGGAACTGGCGGAAGCACGGCAGGGCGCAGCCACGTCGATGGACACTCGGCTGGAGGCCCACGGCACCTGGCGAACGGCGATCGCCCTGTTGCAGCAGGTTCCCGAAACGGCGATGGCCTACGCCGAAGCTCAGCAGTTGTTGGCGCTCTATCAGCCGCGTCTGCTCGACAGCAGCGCCCGTCTCCAGCAGGAAGAAACGGCGGTGGCTGCCCATCAGCGGGCACTGCGGCTGGCAGATCTAGCGGCGCTGGCGGAGCAGCGCAGGCAATGGTCGCAGGCAGTGCAGCACTGGCAGGGGGCGCTGGCGGCGGCGCAGCAGGTGGCCGTGGGCACGACCGTCCATCCCCAAGTGCAGCCGCTGCTGTCGTCCTATCGGGCATCCCTGGCGGCGGCGCAGGAAAAGCTGAAAGGGGCGATCGCCGCTCAGGCGGCCGAGCAAGACCTGGAGCGCAACTGTAGCGGTACGCCGCGCATTTGCACCTACGCGCAGCAGGGCAGCGTCATGCAGGTGCGGATCACGCCCAGCTATGATCGGGTGCTGCAAGAGGCGGCCGCTATTACTCAGGTCACGCAAGAGACTGATCCGGACTCGGCCATCATGGCCCACTTCAACCCACTGCTGCGGGCGATCGCCACCGTTGGCGAAACGGCTCAAATCCCGATAGAGGTCTACAACGCTGACGGCTCCCTGTTTGGCATCTACGATCCTGCCCTGGACGGCTACGTTTCGCGCGAAGTCCGCAACCAGCAGCAAAAGCGTCCCTAACCCCCCAACCCCGAATGCACTGGCCCGACATTCTCGACTTTGCCGAAGCCGCTACTCACTCAGTTGGCCAGCAACTGCTCCAGGACTTTGGGCAGGTGCAGGCCGACGAAAAGACCGACGGCAGCCTGGTGACGGGGGCTGACCGCTGGGCCGATGAAACCCTGCGGGGGGCGATCGCCCAGCGGTTTCCCGACCACGGCATCCTCAGCGAAGAGTTGACCCACGTTTTTCCGCATCAGGACTGGTGCTGGATCATCGACCCCCTCGACGGCACGACCAACTTTGCGCGGGGCATTCCCATCTGGGGCATTTCCCTGGGGCTGCTCTATCGCGGCACGCCGGTCTTCGGCTACGTGCATCTGCCGCCGATTCAGCAGTCGTTTCAGGGCTATTGGCCCGGCGACAGCGGACTAGAGATGCCCACCGGAGCCTTTTGCAATGGACGGGCGATCGCCCCTAGCCCCGACGCGCCCAGCGGCAACCACTTCTTTAACCTGTGCGCCCGCAGCATTGCCATCCTCCAGCAGCAGCCCTTCCCCTGCAAAATCCGAATGCTGGGCGTTGCCACCTACAACCTGCTCACTGTGGCAGCAGGAGCGACCCTGGGCGCAGTCGAAGCCACCCCCAAAATCTGGGACATTGCCGCCGTGTGGCCCATTGTGCAAGCCGCTGGAGCCGTGTGGCAGCCCCTAGAGCCGGGGCCGATTTTTCCGCTGGTGCCGGGGCAAAACTATGGCGATCGCCCCTTCCCCACCCTCGTTGTCAGTCAGCCCGCCCTTCTGGAGGTGTTTCTCCCTAGAGTCGCCGTTTTGAGCAAGTAGGAAGAAGGAAGAGGGAAGAACGAAGAGGGAAAGGGAAAGAGCGAAGAGGGTTTTTATCCAGGATCGCTCTGAATCCTTGCCCCCTGTCTTGGTGTTGTAGACCTGTAGTCTCTAGCTGCGCGGCATCACGGGCAGGGATGAAACCGACTCGGCCCCCGCATCGCCTTTCACCCGGCGGATTTGGCCCCCCAGCAGCTTCAGCTTGCCTTCCAGGTCATCGTAGCCTCGATCCAGATGGTGTAAGCCCTGAATAATCGTGGTGCCGCGTGCCGCCAGCCCCGCCAGCACCAGCGCCGCCGATGCCCGCAGATCCGTTGCCACCACGGGCGCACCCGTGAGGAACGGCACCCCACGAATCACCGCGTGATTGCCCTTGGTGCGAATATCTGCGCCCATGCGGTTTAGCTCGGCCACATGGCCCATGCGGTTTTCAAACACGGTTTCGGTGATGATGCTATCGCCCTCGCTGAGGGTCAGCAGCGCCATAAACTGCGCCTGCATGTCCGTCGGAAAGCCAGGATAGGGCAGCGTTTCAATATCCGTCCCCAACCGCGATGTACCGGGCACAATGCGGAGACGGCTGGGCGTTTCTTGAACCACCTCCGAGCCGATCGCCCTCAGTTTGGCAATCACTGCCGTCAGATGGTCCGGCACGACGGGAGCCAGCGACAGTTCAGATTGGGTAATCGCACCTGCCACCAGAAACGTGCCCACTTCCACCCGGTCGGGAATCACCGCGTAATCGACCGAGTGCAGACTGGGCACGCCCGAAATCACGATCGTATTCGTGCCCGCACCGCGAATCCGTGCGCCCATCGCCCGACAGAAATTAGCCAAATCCACCACTTCCGGCTCCTGGGCGGCGTTTTCCAGAATCGTTTCGCCATCGGCCAGGGTCGCTGCCATCATCAGCGTTTCCGTTGCGCCGACGCTGGGATAGTCGAGGTAAATCCGTGCGCCTTTGAGCCGTCGATTCACCCCCGGAATACAGGCGTGAACCGTACCATGCTCGATCTGCACATCGGCTCCCATCGCTTGCAGGCCACGCACATGCAGATCGACTGGACGCGCTCCAATCGCGCAGCCGCCGGGTAGGGGAATCCGCGCAATGCCCAGCCGCGCCAGCAGGGGCCCAATGATGAAAAAGCTAGCCCGGAGTTGGCTGACTAGCTCGTAGGGGGCTTTGGACTGGCTGAGATGGCGAGCGTCGATTTCTAGCGCGTCATCCTTGCGGGTAATCTTTACGCCGAGGGCGCTCAGCACCTCGCCCATGCGGGCCACGTCGGCCAGCGAGGGGACATTGCGAATGCGGCAGTCTTGGCTACACAGCAGCGAACCAGCCATCAGCACCAGCGCCGAGTTTTTGGCACCGCTGATGCGAACCTCGCCGCTGAGGCGGTGTCCGCCGATGATTTCTAGGACTGGGCTGCGATCTTCAGGTGAAGAATGGGTCACGGGTGAATTGAGAGAGGGGTTAATGGGTCTATCCTCCAAGTGCGCCTGTCAATCTTAAAGCTTTTCTTCTGTTTGTTCTATTTCTGGCGTGCCTGTTTTTGGCTGCGCCTGCTTCTAGGTTTGCATTCCGGCTCATGCCCTATCGTTCCCTGAGTAGATGCTCAGCCTTCGCATCTATCTCAGCAGAATTTGGTCTTGATTTTACCGGAAAGGTTTCGTGTGTCTATAGCTCTGACCATTACTTTGCCAAAGCCGGGCGATCGCCCCCCGAACAGAAACGCCAAAAAAGCAGCAAAAAATTGTTGGCAGGAGTTGACGAAAGTTTCATCTATGCAGCATGATGGTAAATCGCAGCGTTGAAATGCGTTGATTGCGGAACTGGCGGAATTGGTAGACGCGCTAGATTCAGGTTCTAGTGTCTGCAAAGACTTCCGGGTTCAAGTCCCGGGTTCCGCATGGGTGAAGGGTGGCTAGTGGCGATTGCTGCTAGCCATTCTCTTTGGGAATTCTTCTGGCACTCACTGGGGTTAGGGTGTTCACGCATCCGCTAAAAGTTTTGAGAATTTCCGCCATTTTCGGGAAGGGCGATCGCTCGTTTGATTTACTTATCATTTCGTTACACCTTGTCATAAAAGACTAATCAGAAAATGCTTAGCGCCCAGAAGATGCCAGCATCGACTCCCCGCCCCCTCAACCTGTGCTGAACTCATGCTGACAAGCCTGCAAAATCCTCTGGTTAAGCAACTCCGCAAGCTGCATCAAGCCAGGGGACGGCGCGAACAGCAGCAGTTTTTGCTGGAGGGCACGCACTTGCTGCAAGAGGCACTGGCGGTGAGCTATCCGCTGGCGGTGGTGTGCTGCACGGAAACCTGGCGATCGCGCTATCCCGACCTGTTTGCGGCGGCCGGTCAGCGGGCGGAACGGCTGGAATTGGTGAGCGAGGCGGTGCTAGCGGCGATCGCCACCACCGTTAACCCCGATGGCGTGATCGCAACGGCTTTTCGCGTCGCGCCAAGACAGCCCAACGATCCCCGCCAAGTCAGCCTGGGGCTAGCGCTAGAGACCGTGCAAGATCCGGGCAACTTGGGCACGATGATTCGCACTGCGGCGGCGGCCGGCGTGGAGGGGCTATGGCTCAGCGCTGATAGTGTCGATCTAGATCATCCCAAGGTGCTGCGGGCGACGGCTGGGCAGTGGTTTCGGCTGCCGATGGCGGTGGCAGACGACCTGATCAACGTCGTGCAGCAGTTTCGAGCAGTGGGGGGGCAGGTGGTGTCTACTTTGCCCAGCGCCACGCAGACCTATTGGGAAACCGACTTCACCCGGCCCACGCTGATCTTGTTGGGAAATGAGGGCGCAGGCCTGTCGCCTGGGCTGGCGGCGCTGGCAGACAGTGCGGTGAGGATTCCCCTAGCGGCTGGTGTAGAGTCGCTGAATGTGGCGATCGCCGCGGCGCTATTGGTCTACGAAGCTCGACGGCAGCGCACCCCTGCGACGATGGCGGCTGGATCAGCGCCGAGCCCGCCTATGCCCCGCGCTCCTGAGTAAATTGCTCAATGTCTGCCACAGCATCTTCTAGGTCTTGAACCGTAATCTGGGGCGATCGCGCTTTGTCCACCTCCCGATGAGGCGCTTCTGCCGAGGCAGGCTCAGGCTGGCTGAGGCGATCGCTGAGCTGATTGAGCGACTCGATAAACGCTTGAGACGCTGCGTACCGTAGCTCTCGTTGCTGTGAGTTCATAGCAGACTCCTGATCGACGCTGGGAAAAACAGTCTCCATCGTCTCTATCCGAATCTCTCCACATATAGAAACCTCCATTTATGGAAAGCCCCTTATGAAAAGCCCCGGCGAGAGGAAACTCGTTTGTTCACGCGGTCTGGTCGGAAAACCCTTCCCAGTCTAGTGAACCGTGTTGGAAATGCCCAGCTTTGCTGGAGAACTGGGAGCAGCCCGGTGGGGCTGAGGAACACAATTCTGTTTCTTCAGCTTGCCCCTGAGAGTTTAGCAATGCGTCAGGAAATCTGCTTAATTTCCGGCGCTGAGGGGCGATCGCCTGCCTGTGAAATACGCGGAATTATGTGCGACGTTCCCCATATCCACCTTCCAAAGCCGTGCCCGAAATTCACGTAGAATTTAGAACAGATAAACAATTAAGAAATCCAAACGGACATCCCCTCGGAGAAGCAGACGTGAGCGAAGCATTTGATTACGACCTGGTGATTATTGGTGCGGGCGTGGGGGGGCACGGCGCGGCCCTCCATGCCGTCAGCAGCGGGCTAAAGACCGCCATTGTGGAAGCGGCTGACATGGGCGGCACCTGCGTCAACCGGGGCTGCATTCCCTCGAAGGCGCTGCTGGCCGCGTCGGGGCGGGTGCGCGAGCTGCGCGATGCTCATCACCTCAAGAATCTGGGCATTCAGTTGGGCAACGTGGGGTTTGACCGACAGGCGATCGCCGACCACGCCGCCAACCTCGTCAGCAAGATCCAAGGCGACCTCACCAACAGCCTCAAGCGGCTGGGGGTGGACATCATTCACGGTTGGGCCAGGCTGGCGGGCCTCCAAAAGGTAAGCATTGCCACCGCCGAGGGCGAAAAGACCGTAACCGCCAAAGACATTATTCTTTCGCCCGGATCTGTGCCCTTCGTACCGCCAGGAATTGAACTAGACGGCAAGACGGTATTTACCAGCGACGACGCGATCAAGCTCGACTGGCTGCCCAACTGGGTCGCGGTCATCGGCAGTGGCTATATTGGGCTAGAGTTTGCTGATGTCTACACCGCGCTGGGCAGCGAAGTCACCATCGTAGAAGCGCTGGATCAGCTGATGCCCGGATTTGACCCTGACATTGCTAAACTGGCGCAGCGCATCCTGATTGCGCCCCGCGACATCGAAACCCGCGTGGGGCTGCTGGCGAAGACTGTGAAACCCGGTTCCCCCGTGGTGATCGAGCTGGCGGATGTAAAAACCAAAGAAATCGTGGAAGTGCTGGAGGTCGATGCTTGCCTGGTGGCAACAGGCCGCATCCCCGCCACAAAGGACTTGGGTCTGGAAACCGTTGGCATCGAACTCGATCGACGCGGCTTTATTCCCGTGAACGACCAGATGCAGGTGCTAATAGACGGGCAGCCTGCGCCCCATCTGTGGGCCATCGGCGACGCAACGGGCAAAATGATGCTGGCCCATGCCGCCTCGGCCCAGGGCATTGTGGCCGTCGAAAATATGTGCGATCGCCCCCGCCAGGTGGATTACCGCAGCATTCCCGCCGCCGCCTTTACCCATCCCGAAGTCAGCTTTGTTGGCATGACGGAACCCGCTGCTGTGGAACTGGGCAAGGCTGAGGGCTTCAAGGTCGCTGTTTCTCGCTCCTACTTCAAAGGCAACTCCAAAGCCCTGGCCGAAGGCGAAACCGACGGCGTGGCCAAGGTGATCTACCGTGAAGACACGGGCGAAGTGCTGGGGGCCCACATTATCGGGCTACACGCCTCCGACCTGATCCAGGAAGCCGCCAATGCGATCGCCCAGCGCCGCTCCATCCGCGACCTCGCTTTCCTGGTGCATACCCATCCCACCCTGTCGGAAGTGCTGGACGAAGCCTATAAGCGGGCAGTTACAGCGCACTGAACGAAAAAAGAAGAACGAAAAAAGAAGAACGAAAAAAGAAAAAAAAACCTTTTATCTCTTCGTTCTTCCCTCTTCGTTCTTCTCTCTTCCCTCTTCCCTCTTTCCCTCTCCCCCTTTTCCCTCAATGCAAATTCGTCGTCGCCCGCCCAACCCCGCCGTTGCGGTAGATAATCTGCGGTACCAGATCAGTGCGCCCGACGCGCAGCCGCAGCATATTCTCGAAGAAATCGTCTGGCATAAGGAAACCGAGGTTGCCCAGATGCGGGAGCGTCTGTCGCTGCTGGATTTGCAAAAAAAAGTGAAAGATCTGCCGCCGCCGAGGGATTTCGTCGGGGCGCTGCGGCAGGGCAAGACCCGTCCAGCGCTGATTGCTGAGGTCAAGAAGGCTTCACCGAGCAAAGGCGTGATCCGGGAAGACTTTGACCCTGTGGCGATCGCCCGCGCCTATGAGCAAGCCGGAGCCGCCTGCATTTCTGTTTTAACGGACGAAAAGTTTTTTCAGGGCGGCTTTGCCTATCTCCAGCAGGTGCGCGATGCAGTCGAGGTGCCGCTGCTGTGCAAAGACTTTGTGATTTATCCTTACCAAATCTATATGGCCCGGTTGCACGGAGCCGATGCGGTATTACTGATTGCAGCAATTCTCTCAGACAAGGATTTACAATACTTTATTAAGATAGTTCGGGCGCTTAACATGACTGCCCTGGTCGAGGTTCACACCCTCGAAGAGTTGGATCGAGTGCTGGCACTGCAAGGTGTCCATTTGGTCGGCATCAACAACCGCAACTTGCAGGACTTTTCTGTAGACCTGCAAACCACTTGCAGCTTGTTGGCCGATCGCCAAGCTCAAATTCAAAAACAGGGCATTCTAATGGTAAGCGAGTCGGGACTGCACACTCCGACAGACCTCCGCCAGGTCGAGCAAGCCGGAGTGGAAGCTGTGCTAATTGGGGAGTCGCTGGTCAAACAGCCCGACCCCGCAGCAGCGATCGCCAGTCTGTTTGCTAGCTAATCCTCTAAGGCGGAAGTTCTGCCGATAGCTTGTAGTGCAGGCTATTAGACTGCCTCTGAGGGACTAGCCGTGAATAGCGACTGAAGTCACCACTACGAACGGCCAGCCTATTGACGCAGGCTCATAGTAGACTGCCGTCGCTCGATCGGGTCAGCCGGATGGGCAACCGACCGCAGTCATGCTCAGCGCTCCGATATCAGCAATAGATAGCGGTTTACGCCTAAGCAGGAGGTGGTGTATCTCAGGTTTGAACAAATTTGAACAAATCTGAGACGTTTGTTCACCGATTCTTTGGGTCGCCCCTGTCTGCCTCGCTCCAAGCTGCGCTGGACAAGACACTTTTCTGCATCTTTTTAGCCTTTTTAGCCCTGATTTAGAGTTAGCCTTTAGAACCCTATGGAGCCGATCCCCCTGCCGTCCCACATTCACTACGAACTGCTGCTGCAACTACTGGAACGCCAGACCACGCCCGCTGCTCAGCACCAGTCTCAGCATCAGGCCCAAGTTCATGAGCTAATCAGCACGCTGCGAAAGGCGCTGACCCAACAGAAGCGCCTAGAGGAAAGCCTGAGCCGCGCCAATGTGCCCATTGACTATCGCTGGTCGCTCAACAGCGCGGGTCTGGAGACGGTCTCTTCTGACGTGCGCTGAGGTGGCAGTCCGCGCCTTGTAGATTTCAGATTTCTTTAACAAATCGGGCGATCGCAGATGGATGGGCAGTGCTAGCTGGGTTGGCACGACAAGAAAGCGGATTCAGCCTTGCTTCTTTCAAGTTGAATCTCGGATCTGCTGAACACATCCTGTAAACTAGGATCAATTAGAAGCAAGCATCGGTCGCAAAGGCTATGTTCTTCATAGACTGCATGGTGATTGCTTGGTCTTCTTCACTACGCTTCTGTTTTTAATAGATTGATCGTGCATCTTCTAGAGCAGTTTTGTTCAGGTAAACTTGCCTGAGCGATTCGACATAAGCTTGACTTTAATTCCCTGGGTTGATCCTCTGGATAGAGGACGAGCCTGTTGTTGCGCCATTCATGAGGCTCAGACACATGGGGAATGATACAGATAATTCAAATGGTCGAGTTCAAATAATCGAGATCAAAAATTAATCGAGATCAAATAGTCGAGTTTTGTTCGTTGTTGGAATCTTCTAGGAGTTGGTTTGGTAACTGCTCATTGGTAACTGCTTAGCTGATGTTATAAGTGGCTTAAGTTAATACTTTTGGCATTTACTCTTGGCATTTTTGCTCTTGGTATGTGTTGACATTCCCTAGAGCGCTAAGCGTTGAGCAAGATTGAGCAGGTTTAATTCATTTTAATGGTTCGGTTTAATGGGTCGGTTCTTGTCATCCTGGGCATAAGGTTTAGTTTGTTGCTTTGATTAGTTTCTGCTGGCTACGCTTCTGATTTAAATTTCCCTTTAAACCCACTGGTTATCCCACGGCTGGCTGAGTATTGTGTGGCAAAACGATCGGGAGGCGCTGCGTGTCACAACCAGATTGGACAATGGTTTCCGCGACACCAGAGCGGCCATCTCTTTCTGTCGAAGCCAGTTCCGATGGAGCGAGCTTTAGTGGAAACGATTTGGGCGGCAGTCCTCTCAGGGGAGAGGATTCGAGTCCAAGCGCAGTGGCTGTTGAAGCGCCAGTTGTGGAACTATCAGCCGAATTGCCCGTTGAATCGCCACAATATACGCGGCTGTTGAGTGAGTTGGCCCAATTGCGATCGCAGGATCGAGAGCGCATCGCCCGCATTCACCACCTAGAACAGGCGCTCGATCAGGCCCTGTCTTGTATGGACGAACTGCGGCTGCAAATGCAGGACCAGGGCTTGCTAGAAACCCAACTGGCGGCGACTGAAAAGTTTGCCAGCGTGCAGCAGCAGGCGATCGCCCGCCTCAAAGTTCGCCTTAAGCAGCAGCAGCAGACCATTGATGCTCAGCTTGCCGAAGCCTACGAGCGCGATCGCCAAACCCAGGAAAAGCTTGCTGCGGCCGAAGCCCGCTTTCAGACACAGCAGGAAGAACTGGATCGGCTGCGAATCCAGCTTAGCGGCCTGAGCCAAGGCCACGGGCGCGATGGATGGAACGGCCGAGAATCGCCAGACGCAACCCACCAGCGGATGCAGCAGCTCGAAGAAGCGGCCCAGTACGCGCAAGAACTGTCCTATCGCCTCCAGGGACAGCTAGAAGCATCGCAGCAGCAGGTTCAGCATCTAGCCGTTGCTCTGAGCGCCGCCGAAACCCGAGTTGCCGAGATGGAATCGGCGCTGGCCCAGATTCAGGCGGCCCAGGGCCCCAGCCAGGAACCGACGAGTGGATTGCGGTCGGCGCTGCCCTCGTCTGCGATCCGGACTCGCCCTGTCGCTCGCCGGACAAATGCGATCGCTACGCTGGGGCAAGACCTGGCCCGCGCTCAGATCAAAGCCGATGAGCTAGAAATTGAGCTAGGACGGCAGATGCGGCTGCAAACCCTATGGCTGCAAAATAACCGGGAGTTGGAGGCAGAGTGCGATCGCTATCGGGCCCGCATTGCTGAGTTGGAAGCCCAAAATAGCGACATCCAGGAGCAAATCTTTCACCATGCCCGCCAGGTCAGCGAGTATGAAGCCACCATCCACCATTGGAAAGATCAGTACATTGCCAGCCAGCGCCAAATCGCTAGCTTCAAAGAACTGCTCGACAGCGTACAGGTGCATCTACTCGCCAGCGAACAGGTCGATCCAGAGCTAACTGCGATTTTCTCTGAGCTGATGACCATGATGGAAGTTGTGGCCACCCTCGACAGCAACAGCCTCAGCAGCCTCTCTGCACCGCCTGTCTCGCGGTTCAATCCGCTGGATTTGCCCGATTTTCTGGTGCGCTGCCGCAGCCACCGCCATCGCTAGCGACCTGATATACCCATCGCAAACGAGTCGAGGGCTTTAGAAACGCTGTAGACTGATGGAGACGTTTTCAGCGGGATTTGCCGTGACCCCAGCCGAGCTTGCTTTGCTGCTTTCCTCTATTGCCCTTGGCGTTGCGGGGCAGTTTTTTTTGAAGTCGGGCGCACTGAAGTTGGGTCGCGTTGAGGCGAGTAATGCCATCAGCCATGTGTTGAGCATTCTCACCGTGCCGGACTTGCTGATCGGGCTGGCTTGCTACGGGTTGGGTGCGGTGGTGTATATCTTGGTGCTGACTCGCGTCAAGCTCAGCGTCGTGGGGCCAACGGTCGCACTCAGCTATGTGTTTTCGGTGCTGTTGGGCTATTTTGTCTTCAAGGAAACGATTCCTGGTGTGCGGCTGGTGGGGCTGGGGCTGATCGTGGCGGGTGTGATTTTGGTAGTGTGGCAGCCGAAGTGAGGGGCGGGGTGGCTTGCTGCAAACGCTCCGGGAGCCAGTTGCGATAGACCTTGCTCAAGCGCTTGCTACAGAAATTGGCTACAAAAATTGACTCAGCAGTGCGCGAGTCGTGGCTCCGGTTTTTTCCCAGCTAAACTGGCGGGCGCGGGCCAGTCCAGCGGTGCGGAGGTGCGATCGCACGTCGGGTTCTGTCACCAAGCGCTGCATAGCATGGGCGATCGCCCCGGTATCTTCCGGGTTCACTAGCAGCGCCGCCTCCCCCGCCACCTCTGGCATTGACGAGCGATTCGACGTGATCACAGGCGTGCCACAGGCCATCGCCTCCAGCACCGGAAAGCCAAACCCTTCCCACAGGCTGGGAAACAGAAGCGCGATCGCCCGATTTAGCACCTGGGGCAGGTCGGCGTAGGGCACGTAGTCCAAAAATTTCACCTGAGCTGCGATGCCCAGCGCTTCGGCGTGCGTGATCAGGTCGGGCGCAAAGCGAGGGTCGGTCGAACCCACCAGCCACAGCTCATAGTCCTGGTGGCGGGGCAGCGCTGCAAACGCATCTAAAACGCGGTGCAGATTTTTGTAGGGATCTTGCCGCCCTAGATAAACAAAATAATTGCTGGTGGGTAAATCGAGCCAGCGAAAATGGTCGGCATTGTAAGCCAGCGGAATAGGCGTAATCTTATCCGCCGAAATGTTGTAAAAAGCAACAACATCGTTCGCTGTCGCCTGCGAGTTGCAGACGATATGGAGCGCCTGATTTAGCACCAGCGGCACATAGTATTTGGCATAAATTGTGAGGGGCGATCGCCAGTTTGGAAACCGCAGCGGAATCAGGTCATGCACCATCACCACTGAGCGACACCGACTCCATAGCGGCGCTTCGGGGAGTGGAGAAAAAACGAGCTTTGCCCTCAAAGTCTGATAAATTTTGGGAAGCTGAGCTTGGGTCCAGCGCAGTCGCCTAAAGTGCCCTGCCTTGCCATGTTCTGCGCTCATTCCGGCCGGAATCTCGTAGTAAGAAATGTCTCGCGCCTGGGTTTTAGAAATTTGACGCTGCGCTTCCAGGGAGGCTAAAAGCAGTGTGTTTTGAATGGATAAATAGGGCGCAACATTGAGCGCGTAGGTGGCCAATCCAGTTGGGCGATCGCCCACCACCGACAAACTCACCATCAGATCAACCAATTAGAGATTTCCTCCATTCTCAGCGTCCCAATTACAGCGCCCACTGCCCGGTTCACACTCCTGCCAACATCCTACAAGACATCGGTTCTCTGAGTTGCGATTGGATGTCCAGCAGTGGCGCAAACAGCGAGATTCAGCCACATCAAAAGCGTAAGCACTAGCTGAGGTTATATCCGCATTCTCTATCAATTGCTCCTGCATCCAGAAGCCGCTAAGCTCGACTGCTGGAACGTCTAGTTGAGCGTCTTCTGTTGTATAAGCTAGTGGTTCAGGGACTGCATTATCCGTGCCCAAATCCTCTGGTCGGCTATCTGAAGAGTTGGTTTGCCCCGACTGATTGCTGCACCAAATCAGCGAAAATAAACCGGGCAACCATAAGTTGATTCTATTTACACTAGATAAAATTAGATTGAGATACAGCCTGGATCGACCCTGCCTTTGCAAGGAGGCTCCAAGCATTGCCTGAGGGAATCGCCACTGCCTTTGGAAGGATGCTCCGAGCATCATCTGAGGAAGTGGCATTGCAGGATAACTGTACATAAGATCAACCCCAAAAATAAGCTAAGCGTTTGCAAAAGTTGTTAAACTTTCGCAATTTGAAGTGTCGCGGCCACGCAAATAGACTTGCAAAAAGTCATTTCCGTTTATTTGTGCCAGCTTGCTTCAGTATTGGATTCTGAAACGCAAGATCGGATTTGAATCTTCACTCCAGAAATTGAATGCCAAAATCCGGGAGGGAGAGTAATAACTCAATTCTCTCCCATCAAGAAACATATTTAGAGAATACTTTGAGGAAGGGGCGATCGCTTCACCCGCCCGCCTCACCCAGACGCATCATTTCTGAGTTTGATTAACGCTACATGCGGCTAAACGGGTACAGAAATCAACTAAAATTTAGATTAATAAAGCTATTCATTTCATTATTTATGCTGACCGTTGCGCTGCCCAAAGGTGGACTGCTAAAAGACAGTATTCAGCTTTTTCAAGCTATCGGGCTTGATTTCAGCGAGTTTCTCAACCCAGCCAATCGCCAGCTTGAAATCCTTGATGCCAGCGGACGGGCGCACGGGCTGCTAGTTCGTAATTACGACGTGCCCGTTTATGTGGAATATGGACAGGCACACCTGGGCGTAATTGGTTACGATGTGTTGCGTGAAAAACAGCCCAAGGTTGCCCATCTGGTGGACTTAGGATTTGGGCAATGCCGCATGTCGGTCGCGGTCAAAGCGACCAGCCCCTACCGCTCAGCGCTTGACCTGCCGCCCCACTGCCGAGTTGCGTCCAAGTTTGTGCGCTGCGCCCACGACTATTTTCAGAGCCTGGACTTACCCGTAGACATCGTGCCGCTCTATGGGTCTGTAGAGCTGGGGCCAATCACAGGGATGTCAGAGGCGATCGTGGACTTGGTGGCGACCGGGCGCACCCTCCAGGAAAATAACCTGATTGAAATCGATCGCCTGTTTGAAAGTACGGCCCGACTGATTGCCCATCCGCTCAGCTATCGGCTCAATCAAGACGGCGTGCAGGATATTGTGGAGCAACTGCGGGCACACACTTCTCAAGTAGTCGCTGGCAAAGCCGTGGCTGAGGCTGCAATTAAAACTGCGGCTGAAACTCCGGCTTCTGCCTGAGTCTTGACTCGACCGAGATTGCAAGAATGGCGCTTATTCCGATTGCCGACCCAAAAGCGTAAAGTGTAAAGAAATATTTAGTTTTCCCGACAGACCCCATATACAGTTGAATTTTTTCGATCAGACAACTATATATAGTAGTTACGGGAATAACTTTGGTCAGCAGTAGCGTCTTGAGGCGTGTTTTACATACTTCTGATCAGCGAATTTAGGTGTTGCTTCCTAAGCTGAGTTTCTGCATTGTGCGGTCTTTTTGTCTGTAAAGACTGTGTAATGATTTGAAAATCCGCTCTGGGAGCACGTCTAGATTGTTGAAAAAGAAGTTAGAACGTCAGCAGTCGGTTATGCTGGTGAGGCTGTGGAGATGATTTTGATCGGACGCAAATTCGATTGAAGTCGATCTGGCTTTGATGTTCCGGGTTTGATTTGGGTTTGATCTGAGCTTACGCTACGGGTTTCGATTACCACTCAGGTTTCAAGACTGTGGGCAGCGTTTGAACCGCTGCTGGGAGTTGTTTGACATAAGTTGTTTGAACTGCTGATTCTTCCATGTTTTTAGCATTGAAGATCCGCTTTTTGTCGGCTTGTTTCATGCCGCAGGTCAAGGATCAGGGTGCAGTGTGCCTGTATAGGCACTCAGATAGATTCGGCTTCATTGAAGAAGATTCAATCAGATCTTTCAGGATTAGACGCTGCTTCAGAGATCGCTCTGTCTGGAGTGCGCTACAGGGCTTTGCTTGACAAGCTGCTTCTCAAGTCCGGCGGCAATCATACCATTGCTTAAATTTCAACTAAATCTCAGCAAGGAGCCATTCTTATGACCTATCAAGATCAGCTTAGCCCTTGGGTTGTCTACAAGCTGCTGCCCACTATGCAGAATGTTCCCGTAGCGCGGTTTCGCTATCGCAACGATGCGGAGTCCTACCTAAAACTGGTGAGTCGCGTTTTGCCCCAAACTTCGTTTCTGATTTCCTTTGAT
The DNA here is from genome assembly GCF_015272455.1 of Thermoleptolyngbya sp. C42_A2020_037. NCBI lineage: Bacteria > Bacillati > Cyanobacteriota > Cyanophyceae > Oculatellales > Oculatellaceae > Thermoleptolyngbya > Thermoleptolyngbya sp. C42_A2020_037. The sequence goes on along the minus strand of NZ_JACYLP010000027.1, from coordinate 20,640 downwards.
GGGCCGATTCGACCTGCGGCAGAGCAGCCTACTAAAGCTACTCCGGCGACTGCTACGAAGACGGCTAAAAAAGCACGAACCACCCGCCGCAAAGCGTCGCTAGCCTGATTGGTGATGTTTCAAGCTGTCGATTGCTGAAGTGATCAGGCAGCTTGAAAACTGCGTAGCGGATTCTGAACGCTCTACGGGCGAACGGCTCGACATTCTAAATAGGTCGTCACGCCGCTGCCCATTTGCACGAGGTTGGGACCGATCTTTTTGCCCAGAAAGTCTTCTACGATGCCGCTGACCATGCCTGCCAGGAATGGCGGAACGTCCTTGAGCTTGCGGGGATCAATAATGAGTTCCCCCCGACTTTCGATCACGGTCATCCCCTGGTCTTCAAAGAAGTGGTTGGTGCCCAAGCAGCGCACCGCTTCGGTAAAGGCGTGGGTTTCAATTTGCCATTCGGTGGTGAAGCGATCGCCATGCCAGACGGCGTGTTCCGTCCAGGACAGCATCGATTCATTCAAAAAGGCGCGGGCGGCGGTTGGGATATCGCCGCCTCCCTGCCACTCGTTGACGAATTTTATCCAGTCGCCATTTCCCTCGCGCGATCGCACCTGCACGCCGCGAATATTCGGCATATAAGGCACCAGTTCCATGAGCTTGTCGCGGTAGGTGGAATAAACCAGCGGGCGGGGAAACGGAACGCGAGTATCGGCAGAGATGAGCATTGGCGGTGTCGGGAATTTACTATTTCCAGTTATAGAGGTTTTGGGTGCAAACCCGATGTATTCAAGACTGGGCTTGAAGTGGGCAATCCCGATCCCCCCTTCAGCCTAAAAAGGCCAAGGGGGGATGCAAGAGTTGCCTCATCGCGCCACTAGACGGTGGTTAGCTCGGCGGGCAGCCGCTTGAAGGCTAACCGCTCGTTCTCCACATCGACGTAGATTGTGTCGCCGTCGGTGAATTCGCCGCGCAGGATGGCTTTGGCGATCGCCGTTTCCAGTTCGCGCTGGATGGCCCGCTTCAGCGGACGAGCGCCATAGACCGGGTCGTAGCCCACGTCGGCAAGGAAGTCGAGGGCCGCGTCGGAGAGGCGCAGCGCCATCTTGCGGTCTTGCAGGCGTTGTTCCAGCCGGGCCACTTGCAGGCGCACGATGTTTCGCAGTTCCGACTTTTGCAGGCTGTGGAAGATGATGAACTCGTCCACGCGGTTGAGGAATTCGGGGCGGAAGTGCGATCGCATCGCATCGATCACCCGACCCCGCATTTCGTCGTAGCGGCTGTTGTCGCCGGCCACATCGAGGATGTACTGCGAACCAATATTGCTGGTCATGATGATGATGGTGTTTTTGAAATCCACCGTGCGTCCCTGAGAATCGGTGACGCGCCCATCATCGAGGATTTGCAGCATCACGTTAAACACGTCGGGATGGGCTTTTTCGATTTCGTCGAACAGCACCACGGCATAGGGACGGCGGCGAATGGCTTCGGTGAGTTGCCCGCCTTCGTCGTAGCCGACATAGCCCGGCGGCGCACCGATGAGTCTGGAAACCGCGTGCTTCTCCATGTATTCCGACATGTCGATCCGCACCATCGCTTCTTCGCTGTCGAACAGGTAGCTGGCCAGAGCTTTGGCGAGTTCTGTTTTGCCCACGCCCGTCGGCCCCAGGAAGATGAAGCTGGCGATTGGGCGGTTGGGGTCGGAGAGGCCGGCGCGCGATCGCTGGATCGCGTCCGCCACAGCGGTCACGGCTTCGTCTTGCCCAATCACGCGGCGGTGCAGTTCGTCCTCCAGGTGCAGGAGTTTTTGCATTTCCGACTCCACCAGCTTGCTGACAGGAATGCCCGTCCACTTGGAGATGATTTCGGCAATGTCAGATTCGGTGACTTCTTCCCGCAGCAAGGATTTGCCGCTGGTTTGGGTTTGGGCTAGGCGCGTTTCAGCATCGGTTAGTTCTTTTTGTAGACTAGCCAGCTTGCCATACTTCAACTCGGCGGCGCGGTTGAGGTCATAGTCGCGCTCGGCCTGCTGAATCTCGATGTTGACCTTTTCGATCTCCTGCTTGATGCGCTGGATGTCTTGAATGATGCCCTTTTCCGCATCCCACTGAGCATTTAGCGCGGTTTGGGTTTCCTTCAGGTCGGCCAGTTCTTTTTCGAGCCGCTCCAGGCGATCGCGCGAGGCGGTGTCCGTTTCTTTTTGCAGCGACAGCTTTTCCATCTCAAGCTGCAAAATCTTGCGGTCTACCTCGTCCAGTTCTTCTGGCTTGGAGGTAATCTCCATCTTCAGCTTGGCGGCGGCTTCGTCCACCAGGTCGATTGCCTTGTCAGGTAAGAATCGGTCAGAAATGTAGCGGTTCGACAGCATGGCGGCGGCCACCAGCGCACTGTCGGAGATCTTCACGCCGTGGTGGTTTTCGTAGCGTTCGCGCAGACCCCGCAGAATCGAGACCGTATCTTCCACCGATGGCTGATCCACATACACCTGCTGGAATCGGCGCTCTAGGGCAGCATCTTTTTCGATGTACTTGCGGTATTCATCCAGCGTGGTCGCGCCGATGCAGCGCAGTTCGCCCCGTGCCAGCATGGGCTTCAGCAGGTTGCCCGCGTCCATTGCGCCCTGGGTTGCGCCTGCGCCGACGACGGTGTGGATCTCGTCGATGAACAGAATAATTTGCCCATTGGAGTCGGTGACTTCCTTCAGCACTGCCTTCAGGCGTTCTTCAAACTCGCCGCGATACTTCGCACCCGCAATCAGCGCACCCATGTCCAGCGCAATCAGCCGCCGATCTTTCAGCGATTCTGGCACGTCGCCCTTAACGATGCGCTGGGCTAGCCCTTCGGCGATCGCCGTCTTACCGACACCAGGCTCACCGATCAGCACGGGGTTGTTCTTCGTCCGGCGCGACAGGATTTGGATCGTCCGGCGAATTTCGTCGTCCCGCCCAATCACGGGGTCAAGCTTGCCCAGCTTGGCCGATTCGGTCAGGTCGCGGCCGTATTTCTCTAGCGCTTCGTATTTGCCTTCGGGGTTTTGGTCGGTCACTTTTTGGCTGCCTCGCACTTGTTCTACGGTTTGCTTGAGCTTGGCTTCGTCGAGCCGGATGTCTTGAAACAGCGATCGCCCAAATCGGTCATCCTTGGGATAGGCCAGCAGCAGGTGTTCGACGGAAATATAGTCGTCGCCCAGTTCCTTGCGGGCGGCTTCGGCGCGATCCAGCAGCGTATCGAGCGATCGCCCTAGATAGACCGACGAGCCACCGCCCGACACCTTCGGCTGCCGCGCAATAAAGCTATCAGTAAACTCGCGCACCCGCTGCACGTTCACGCCCGCCCGGTTGAAAATGCTGACGGCCAGACCCTCTTGCTCTAGCAGCGCCTTCATCAGGTGTTCGGTTTCGATCTGCTGCTGCTTGGACTGACGGGCGATTTCCTGGGTGTTGACAATGGCTTCCCAGGCTTTTTCGGTGAATTTGTCAGGACTAGTCGGTTGCATAGTGTCTTTAGAAGTGGGGGGTTGGGGAATGGGAATTTTAGATTTTGGGATTTTGGATTTTGAGACTTTGGACGTTTAGGAGCCATCGGGGTTGAGCCGAAATCGAAAATCGAGAATCCAAAACCCGGTATCTGAATCCCTGAAGCGTGGGATCATACAGTCCGGCTAACCCGGTACATAAACTCATTCTACGGAGAGAGGAGCGATCGCCAGGATCGGGCTTCCCACCCCGCGCAATACGGTTTCCATTAATTTTTCTTAAAGCAATGGGCAATGCCTAGACGAGGGCAATTTGGCTGGTTCACGCTTGAGAAATTGCCTCCAGGAAGTGGGCATTCTGAAGCAGGGCAGTCTGAAACAGGCATCCACGTTTTCAGGGTTTGTCTAATACAGCTAATCCAGCGGTGAGCGCCGGGGGGCGCGATAGGGCAAAGCAATGTTAATCGGCGGGCGATATGAAACGATTCGAGAATTAGGACGGGGCGGCTTTGGCAAGACGTATCTCGCCGAAGATACCTATCGTCGCAACAGCCCCAAGTGCGTGGTCAAAAAGATTCAGCCCCAGTCGAAGCTGCCATCGGTGCTGGCGCAGGCGCGATCGCTCTTTGAAGCCGAAGTCGAGAAGCTGTATCTGATCGGCAAGCACGACCAGATTCCCAAACTGTACGACCATTTGGAGCAGGGCGGCGAGTTTTATCTGGTGCAGGAGCTGATCGACGGGCACGATTTGCGGCAGTCGCTCTTTTTGGGCGATCGCCGCGATGAGAAAGAAGTGCTGGGCTTTTTGCATGAGGCGCTAGAGATCCTGGCAGTGGCCCATGCCCAGAACGTCGTGCATCAAGACCTGAAGCCACAAAACCTGCTGCGCCGCTGGAGCGACAAAAAGCTAGTGCTGATCGACTTTGGCAATGTCAAGGTGATCCGCCACTTAATGGTGAATGCCGAGGGCAAGCCCTACTTTACGCAGACCGTTGGTACGGCAGGCTACGTGCCGCCCGAACAGTCTGCCGGACAGCCCGTTCCTGCCAGCGATCTCTACGCGCTGGGAATGCTGGCGATTCAGGCGCTCACGGGCTATTCTCCCAAACAGCTTCCCCGCGATCCGGCGACGGGCGAAATCGCGTGGCGGGACGAGGCGCGGGTCAGCGCTCAGCTTGCCGATGCGCTGGATGGCATGGTGCGTCAATCGGTCGAGCAGCGCTTCCGGTCTGTGGCCGAGGTACTGGCGGCGCTGCCCGTGCTGCCGACTGCAAAAACCCTTTCCCCAGAGGAACTTGCCCAATTTTTGGGCGAACCGGAGCGACCACGCTACGAACTGGCGATCGCCCCCCAGTTTGACCTGGCACGAAACTTTTCTGAAGGGCTGGCGGCCGTCGTGCTAAAGAATCGCCTCGGCTACATCAGCAAGTCTGGCGAAATTGCCATCCCGCTCAAAATCGAAGTCGATCCCATCGGCATCTACCGCGAAGGGGCCTACGAGTTCTCGGAAGGACTGGCGCGAATCTCCGTTGGGCAGCGCTGGGGCTACATTAATGACCTGGGAAAACTGGCGATCGCCCCCCAGTTCGACAGCGCCGAAAACTTTTCGGAAGGGCTAGCGCGGGTCGAGCAAAACCACCGCTACGGCTACATCGACACGCGCGGGCAGTGGCTGATCAAGCCCCAGTTTGAGAGCGCCGCGCCCGCCTTCCGCGAAGGACTGGCGGGGGTAGAAATCGACCATCGCTACGGCTACATCAGCCCCGCCGGAAAAGTCATCATTCCGCCCCAGTTCGACAGCGCCGACGAGTTTTCCGAAGGACTGGCGAGGGTCACGCTCCAGGGCAAATATGGCTTTATCGACAAAACCGGCACTTTGGTCATTCCCGCTGAGTTCGATGTGGCCCATACGTTTCAAAACGGGCTGGCGCGAGTCCGCATCGACGGGCGCTACGGCTATATCAATCCCGCAGGTGCACTCGTCATCCCCGCCCAGTTCGACGACACCTTTAGCTTTACCGATGGACTCGCCCTTGTACGCCACGAAGACCGCTATGGCTACATCTCTCCAGCGGGCAAAGTCTCGATTCCGCTCCAGTTTGAAGATGCCTATCCCTTTTCTGAAGGTCTGGCTGCCGTGAAGCTGGGCGGACTCTGGGGTTTCATTGACCCACAGGGAAGCTTCGTTGTCGAGCCGCAGTTTGCTGATGCAGGCTCCTTTCATGGCGATCGCGCTGCGGTCAAGCAGGGCGGGCGGTGGGGGTATTTGGGCAGGGCGTGAGCGAAGAGGGAAGAACGAAGAGGGAAGAACGAAGAACGAAGAACGAAGAACGAAAAACGAAGCGTTTTCCTTTTTCGTTTTTCCTTCTTAATTTTTTCTCCCATCACCCCGTCATCCCGTCGCACCCCTGAAGCCCTACATACACCAGCGCCAGCAGGCTCAGCAGTGCCAAAACTTTCAGACCCTTGATAAACCGCTTAGGGAAACTTTTTGCCAATTTGCGAGTCGGAGGCATGAGTACAGCGCTGTCGTGCAGCGTGGGTTGATTCTGTGCCTAACATTTTAGTTAGCTTGAACAAGCTTAGCTAGAACAAGCCGATCCTGATTCTCCGGAAACACTCTCCCGAAATAGTCTATGGAACGTCGCACCTTTCTCGGACTGACTGCCGCCAGCGCCGCCAGCGCTGCTCTGCCTGCTTGTCGATCTGCCGAGCCGCCCAGCCCGTCTGCGGCAGGAGGCACATTTCAGCAGGTGGGAACCCTGAGCCAGCTTGCCCAGAGTGGCGATCGCCTCGATACCCAGGTGGGCACAGCCCCCATCACGCTGCTCAAAAATCCTGACAGCGGCGACCTCATGGCCGTCAGCCGGATTTGCCCCCATGCAGGCTGCACCGTCGAATGGCAGACGCAAACCGCCCTCTTTGCCTGCCCCTGCCACAATTCTCTGTTTTCTGCCGGTGGCACAGTGGTGCAAGGCCCGGCGAGCCGTGCGCTGGCAACATATCCAGTCAAGATCGAAGGGGAGACCATCCTGGTGCAAGAGAGGAGTTGATGGGGTAGACCCGTCGCTTGCAGTCCATCCAACCCCAAACAAGACCTCGAACAGAATCTCACCTCTAGACAGCGTTCAGCCAAAGGTCTAAATTCTCTATTAACGTTTTGGCTGCAATGCGATGACTCAGACCGTCAAGCAGGTTGGCGAGGTGCAGGTGCGCCCAGTGCTATCGCCGGGCGACCAGGAGCTATTCCTGGATGTGCCGTCGGTGGTGTATGCGGGCGATCGCCACTGGGTTCCGCCCCTCCGCAGCAGCATCGCCAAGTATTTCAAACCTGAGAATACCTTTTTTGAATACGGGCGCTTGCAGCAGTTCATCGCCACGCGCTTTGGGCCAAACGGCACGCAGCCCGTGGGGCGTGTGGTGGCTGCGGTGAACGATCGCCTGATTGCGCGAGAGGGCGAAAATATTGGATTGGTGGGCTTTTTTGAATGCATCGACGAAGCCGAAGTCGGCAAGGCCCTGCTCGACTCTGCCTGCGACTGGTTGCGGCAGCAGGGCATGACCCAAGCGCGGGGCCCCATCGACCTGTCTACCCATAACAACTGCCTGTTTTTGGTAGACGGGTTCGACTCCATGCCCTACATGATGATGCCCTACAACCCGCCCCACTATCCCCGCCTGTTTGAGCAACACGGCTGGCAAAAAGCCAAGGATGCCTATGCTTACCTGCTAGATCTCACAAAACCCCTGCCGCCAGAGTTTGAGCGGGCATACCGGATTGCCTCAAAATCAGGCATCACCTTCCGCAACCTGCGGCTCAAGGGCGATGAATTTATCGAAGACTGCACCGCAATTTATCACCTGTTCAACAAGGCTTTTGCTAACAACTGGAGTTCTACGCCGCGCACGCTGGAAGAATTTCTGGAAGAGGCCAAATCGCTTCAGGATATTGCCGATGCCGACATCTTTGTGATTGCGGAATACGAGGGCGAAATGGTGGGCTTCTTTATGGCGCTGCCCAACTATAGCCCCGTGCTGCAAAAGGTGAACGGCAAGCTCGACTGGCTGGGCATTCTGAAATTTCTCTGGTATCGCCGCAGCATCGACACGGGGCGCGTCGTGGCGATCTGCTCCCTGCCGGAATACATCCGCAAACTGGTGCCGATGGCAGTAATTTATCTGGGGCGAGAGGGCGGTGTAACCAAGCGCAAACCCTACCGCGAAGCAGAACTCTCCTGGGTATATGAAGACAACATGCCGTCGCGTAAGATTATCGAAGCGACAGGCGCGAAGATTTACAAGACCTATCGCATTTACCAAAAGAGTTTGTGATGAGGGAATCAGGAGCGATGAATCATAGACGGATGGGCTGGGCGAGGTTGACGGTTTTGGGAACGATCCTGGGGGCGATCGCCCTTACGTCTTGTCGAGATCCCCTCACCAGCGACGGAACTCCTCCTCCAGCCACGCCTGCTACGCCTGTTGCGCCTACCTCACCCGATGTCCCCATATCCAGACAGCCCGTCACCTGCAACACGACCAACTACTTTGCCGAAGTGCTGTGGGAAAACAACCAGCCCTTGATGTCGTTTTTGCAAAAGCCCAACCTAAACAACCTCAGCCGCGCACAGGGCGTAACGGTCACCAGCAATCCCGACGGCAGCACCACCTACGGATATCAGGGTGAGACCATTTTCTACGCCCGCGTCTTTCCTGATGGCACCTGCTTTGTGCAATCCCTCACCAGTTCTGGGCAACTCCTCGTCGAAGAGTCCGGCAGAATAGCCGAGTTCACGCCTGCCCCGCCGCCCCCCGCGCCGACTCCCGCGCCGCCCGTCACCGTGGCTCCAGAAGAACCCAACCAGGATAATTTATCCATGACCTGCAACGGCACGGTGCAAGAGCGGGTTGATTTCACCGCCTTCTACACTCGCGAAGCCGGGTTTAGCCGCGTCGAGTTTCGCCCCCGCACGTCCACCAACGTCCTCACCTCCAACCTGTCCTACGTCGGCAAAAATGCCGCCGGAGAAACCATCTGGAAAGGCAATGTGGCCCAGATGGCAGACACGACGCTGGTTCACCTGTCGCCCTTTCCTGCAAAGCCCGGCGATCAGGTGTCGGTCAGCTACGACGGTCAATGGGGACGAGCGACCTGCCAATAATCCAAAATTTCAAATCCCTAGTATGCCTCGTCCGTTTCACGTTGCGTTTCCTGTCCGAGATCTATCTGCAACCCGTGCTTTTTATGAGGCTGTTTTGGGTTGTGCGGTAGGCAGGACTGATTCGCGGTGGATTGACTTCAACTTGTTTGGGCATCAGGTGACGGCACACTTGGTGGATGATACCCCAGAGGCAAGGGCCACTAATGCCACTAATCTAGTCGATGGCAAAGCAGTGCCCACCCAGCACTGGGGCGTAATTTTGGAGATGAATGAGTGGGAGGCGCTGGCAGACAGGCTGCGATCGCACGGCGTGGAGTTCATCATTGAACCGTACATTCGCTTCAAAGGCGAAGTGGGCGAGCAGGCAACAATGTTTCTACTCGACCCCAGCGGCAATGCGCTAGAGTTCAAAGCATTTGCAGACGATGCGGCGATCTTTGCTACGTCGTAGCTTGGGAAATCCGTCATGACTGACTTAAACATGACTGACTTAAAGGCATGACTGACTTAAAGGAGAGAGGGAGGGCGATCGCCCTCGACAATTCATAGAGCTTCCATACCCTCGAATTTTCCCGCCGAATTGGCCAAGTGACGCTTCACAACGCGTCCTACATTCCACCCCAATCGTCTCCGCGCTTATAGAAAAAATTCAGCCGTACTGCCGGATAGCCGCGCAAATTTGAGAAAAACTTAGAGTTGGGCATGGCTAGAATATCCTCAACTGCTGCCTTGCTGCACCCCAACTATATCGGCAGACCATCCAGCAGCTTTACCCAGAAAAATTAGTCTGCCGTCGGAGCAAAATAACCTGCCATCGATACTGTTCAAATCAACGCACCTACTTCTTTGTGCGCGATTGGTTAAGCGATTTGCTTTCGCAAAGGATATTATTCTTGCGGCAGATTGCAGTTAAACATCAGCGCCTTCCTCTCTTTGGTTTCTTTGGCAATCTTCATCGGGCCTGTCATTGCTGCAATAAAGCTGCTTCGATAAAAACGCCTAGTCGAAGCAACAATCAATCAACATTAACCTTCTCTTAGCTTGCTCTTATCCTAATAATCGCCGTAGTTACATCATCATATTTAGAGGAACGAGGGTATTAAAAAAGACCAGGGTGTTGTAGAGGTTAGCTTTCAAGCTAGGAAAAGTCACTAGAAGTTCATTAGGGAGCCTCGATTGATTGCAGTATCGAGAAAATAAGCCACAGCACACAGCATTTTTTATGGGGTAAGGCACGCGCTGCTCTGTCAAGGCGAGGGTCGCTTGACTATCCACGCACCTCATCGGTTTCAAAGACGCTGTATCTAGCTTTTCTCAAACAGCAACCCTACTTTCGAGGCTCCCATCAGTTACTTCTACTACTCCTAATCTCCTAATTTAGTGTCTAACTTCCTAGTGTTTGATCCCCGTCTCAATTACTAGATTAAAAAATCATCCCAACAGTTCTGTCTTTGAGATTCTATATGTCAGCTATGTCAGCGGCAAAATCCAACTCTCCGACTTATACATCGACGACGCTTATCCAGCTTCATCTAGGCTCGACATTGCAAGAACTAACTTCACATTATCTCGCTGTTGACATAGAAATACCTGGTGGACAATTGTTTCAGTACTTTGAACAAGAGCCACTACTTCCAGGTGTTATTTTGACAGAACATGGAACACTTGCAGGTATTATTTCGCGTCGTCGATTTTTTGAACGAATGAGTCGTCCCTATAGTTTGGAGTTGTTTACTCGAAGACCTCTCCGAATTTTGTATGATTTCGTGCGTACAGAGCCACTAATTTTACCTGGGGATACGCCGATTCCAATTGCATCTAAATTAGTGCTGGAGCGACCCGCTGACGAGCTGTATGAGCCTGTTTTAGTTGAGACAGAGCCTAGTAGCTATCGGTTGCTTGCTGTCGATCACCTGCTTCTGGCGCAATCTGAAATGCACCAACTTGCGCTACAGGCATTGCAACATAGTCAGCAGGCGCTAGCAATAGAAAAAGAGCAACTGGAGCAGCGGGTACTGGAGAGGACTCAAGCTCTGGCTGAAGCGCTACAACATCTCAAACAAGTTCAAGTTCAACTAATTCAAACAGAAAAGATGTCGAGCCTAGGTCAAATGATTGCGGGCATCGCACACGAAATTAATAACCCCGTGAATTTTATTTCTGGAAATTTGAACCATGTCATGGACTATGCCAATGATTTGCTAGAGCTGATTTCGCTATACCAGCAAGAGTGTCCTCAGCCTACTTCTAGGGTACGCGAAAAGATTGAGGCTATCGATCTTGATTTTTTGCAAAGCGATCTGCCAAAGACGTTGACATCCATGCGAGTCGGAACACAGCGAATTCAGCAAATCATTCTTTCGTTGCGTAACTTTTCTCGGTTAGACGAAGCATCCACAAAGCCTGCTGATCTTCATGCTGGGATAGAGGACACGTTACTGATTCTCAATAATCGACTAAAGCTTGGCGTGGATGTCGTTAAACAATACGGTGACCTACCGCTAGTTGAGTGTTGTCCGGCACAGATTAATCAGGTTTTCATGAATTTATTGAGCAATAGTATTGATGCGCTTCTCGAAGTACCTGAGGATCGTCCAAAGCAAATAACTATCTGCACTCGGCAAGTGGATGAGAATCAAGTCTGCATCTCTATTGCTGATAATGGCCCCGGTATTCCTAAAAATATACAGAATAAGCTGTTTGATCCGTTTTTCACAACTAAGCCTGTTGGAAAAGGAACAGGTCTGGGGCTGTCAATCTGTTATGACATCGTGAAAAAACATCAGGGCAAAATCTGCGTTCAGAGCGATCGCCCACAGGGAGCAGAATTTCAGGTTTTCTTGCCGATTCGGCTGAGCTGTGCCGTGGATAAGGCCGCGGTGAGGAAGTAGAGATATCGGGGGGCGATCGCCAAAGTGTATGAATGCTAGGAAAACTGGGCAATCGCCCTCCTAGCACCTTTATGCCCCGGACTTCAGCCCATTACCCTCCTAGCGTGAGCTAGAGCCTCGATAAATGCGATCCTGCTGTTCTGGCGACAGGCGCGTGCGAGGAAACCAGTGCGCCCTGCGAGACGCGCCTGAGCTCGCAGATTCTGACGCAGTCGGTGGGGCAGACGTTACGCCCTTAGATGCGCTATTGCCGTTCGATACGCTATTGCCATTTGCCGCCGCAGCACCACCGCTGCTGCTAGACCCTTTACTTGTGCTGTTAACATACCAGGTGTTGCTGGTCGTTGCACTGCTGCTTTTGCTGTCGGGGGCGCTCACTGCCGAACTCATTGGCATATCGCAGGCGATCGGCGCATCTGTCAGCAAATCAGGATCTAGATCGTCCTCCGGAAGCTGGGCATGGGGCGGAATATAGGCGTGCTTTTCGGCATCATAGGCCCAGACCTCACCGCGATCCATGTCGTAAATCCAGGCGTAAATCTTGAGCGTGCCGTCGTATAGCTTGGAGTGAATCGACGGATAGGTTTTCAGGTTTTCGATCTGCGTCAGGACATTTTCTGCAATCGTGGCGTTCAGCAGTTCCTCACCCTCTAGGTGGGTATAGTTTTCCTTGATCAGCAGACGGGTTGCCTCAGCGTGTTTTAGCCAGTTATAAACCAGCGGCATTTTTTCTTCTAGCGTGTTCAGCTTGAGTAGCCCTTTCATCGCGCCGCAGTGGGAGTGCCCGCAAATCACAATGTTGCGAATGCCCAACGCCTCTACTGCATACTCGACCGACGCACCCTCACCGCCGTTGGTTGCGCCATAGGGCGGAATAATGTTGCCTGCATTGCGAATTACAAAGATTTCACCAGGCTGTGCATTGGTCAATAGTTCTGGCCCGACTCGCGAGTCTGAGCAGCAGACGATAAGCGCTCTCGGATGCTGCCCCTGTGCTAGTTCTTCATAGAGGTCAAGGTGAGTACAGTAGAAGCTCTTTTTGAACTCACGCAGACCCTTGATTAGTTTTTTCATGGCTCGATGCCTTGGGCAGTAGAAGTGCGGGACGAGGGGGAGAATGCGCTCTCTCTGAACCAATTTCAACTTACAGAGAATGAGCAGCCTCAGTGTGTCTTAGCAAGCAATCTTTATTATCGAACAGCGCGGCCCGTCTTTACGTTCACGGATGCTAATTAGAGCAATAAGCAAGGGAGAGGGTGGCAGCATGGACAAGCCCGCTCCAAAACCCTGGCTCCTGCCCTTGTTTCCCTGAAATCGGCTGCAATTCTTCCTGCCAGCGTCCCTCACACTACAATGAGATGCAGTCTGCTGAAACGCAGCAACGAGATACAGCCTGCTGAAATGCATTGCGACAATACATTGCAATGATGCAGTGCAATGTAGCCTATAAACGCCCTCTGATTTAACTCGCAATACAATCCATGACCGCTGACACCCCGAATCCATCCCTGAATCGTCTCAATCGTTTTGACTGGCGGCTGTGGAATCGCTTCGTGGCGATCGCCCAGCCCTATTGGTTTCCCACCGGGCGCGGCGGCTGGCAGTTCTTTGTGCTGCTTGGGCTACTGATCGTGTTTCTGTTTGCGCTATTGGCGACGGTGGTGGGCCTGATCACACTTGCGATCGAACGGGGCTTTCCCGAATTCATGGCAGAAACCGCAGGCGGCATGGTGTCCCTGGCAAACACGCTGTTCAGCCCGCCGATGGTGTTTGTGCTAACGGCGGGGCTGATTGTTCCCTGGATTGCGTTCTTTTTGGCGCGAGACAAGGTGCTGCCGCGCTGGCAGCAGTGGACATTTTTGGCAGCACTGCTGCTGCTGCTGCTGTGTGTCAGCGGCATGAACGTGGTGATCAGCTTTGTGGGCAATTTCTTCACCACGGCGCTGGCGGAAAAAGACGCGCCGACGTTCTGGCGATTTTTCATCGTGTACGCGGGGGTGTTTGCGATCGCCACTCCCTTTGTGGTGTTCTATCGCTATGTGCAAGACCTGCTGGGGCTGCGCTGGCGAGAATGGATGACCAACAGCTTTTTGGGACAATACTTCAGCAATCGCGCCTATTACGACCTCAACTCGGACGACCTGATCGACAACCCCGACCAGCGCATCTCGCAAGACATTAACTCCTTTACCAGCTACAGTCTCAACTTCCTGCTGATCTTCCTAGGGTCGATCATCGACGTGATTTCCTTCACGGGCATCTTGCTCTCCAAGTCTGTCGGTCTGACCGTATTTCTGATTTTTTACGCTCTAGTGGGAACGGTCGTCGTGGCGCTGCTGGGGCGACGGCTGATTTCGCTTAATTTCAACCAGCTCAAAAAAGAAGCCGATTTTCGCTATGGCTTGGTGCATGTGCGCGATAATGCCGAATCGATCGCCTTCTACCAGGGCGAAGCGCAGGAGGCGGGGCAACTCCAGCGACGGTTTGTAGAGGTGCTGCGGAACTACAATTTCCTGATTGGCTGGCAGCGAACGATGGGCTTTTTTCGCACGCCCTACCGATATCTCACCTTCATTCTGCCGTCTGCGATTCTGGCTCCGATGCTGTTTCAAGACCAGATTCGATTTGGCGACATCAGCCAGGCCAACTTCGCCTTTTCCCAAATCTTTGAAGCCTTTGCCCTGGTCGTTTTGCAAATCAACCAGCTCAGCGAATTTGCGGCTGGCGTAAACCGTTTGGAAACCTTTACCGAGTCCCTCCAAGACAAGGTAGACAAGCCCCTGGAAGCAGGCGAAACCGCCATTGATACTGTGGAAGATTCTCAAATCTCGTTGGAGCACGTGACGCTGGTGACCCCCAAAAATCAGCGCCTCCTGGTGCGCGATTTGTCCGTCAAACTGGAGCCGGGCCAAGGACTAGTGATCGTGGGCCACAGCGGCGCGGGCAAGAGTTCCATTTTGCGGGCGATCGCCGGATTGTGGAACCAAGGCACCGGTCGCATCGTCCGCCCCGACCTAGACGAGATGCTGTTTTTGCCCCAGCGGCCCTACATGGTGCTGGGCACGCTGCGCGACCAGTTGCTCTATCCCCATCCTGACGCACTCATTGACGAGGGGCAGTTGCGCTACGCCCTAGAACAGGTGAATCTGTCGGATTTGCCGGAGCGGGTCGGCGGCTTTGATGTAGAGCTAGACTGGGCCAACGTGCTGTCTTTGGGCGAACAGCAGCGCCTCGCCTTTGCCCGCTTGCTGCTGACCCGGCCGCGCTACGCCATTCTAGACGAGGCCACCAGCGCTCTGGATTTGGCAAACGAGCGCCGCCTCTACGACCAACTCCGCCAAAAAGACACGACCTACATCAGCGTTGGCCATCGCCCCAGCCTGCTGAAATATCACGACTACGTGCTGGAACTCACAGGCGACACCACCTGGCGGCTCACCCCCACGGCTGAATATCAGCCCGATGATTACGTGTTCGCCTGATCGACCCGCTCCTTAAATTCTCGAAACCCGACTCCTGTTTGCGATTGATGGCTTTCGACGCTGACCTTGCGCTTCCCGGTGCCCTACCCCTTGACCCAGTAGATGCGCTGCTAAGTCGCTTCACCCACTTTGGCGTAGAGTTGGGGCTGGAGCGAATTACGCGGCTGCTCGCTGCCCTGGGAAATCCCCAGCGTCAAGTGCCCGTGCTGCACGTTGCAGGCAGCAATGGGAAAGGATCGGTGTGTGCCTATTTGTCTGCCGTGCTGATGCAGGCGGGCTATCGAGTGGGACGCTATACGTCTCCGCATTTGGAACACTGGTGCGAACGGATCTGGCTCAACGGCGAGGATATCTCGGCGAACGCGCTGCACTCGCTTCTGGAAGAGGTTGTGGCCGCGATTGATCCCAACTACCCGTCGCCTACCCAGTTTGAAGTCGTCACTGCGGCGGCATGGCTGTACTTTGCGCGACAGCAGGTTGATGTAGCGGTGATGGAAGTGGGGCTGGGCGGGCGGCTGGATGCGACCAATGTGTGCGATCGCCCCTTGGTCAGCCTGATTACTTCCCTCAGCCGCGAACACTGGCAGCGCCTCGGCCCCACCCTAGCCGACATCACCGGCGAAAAAGCCGGAATCCTGAAAGCCCATTGTCCAGCGGCGATCGCCCCCCAGCCGCCAGAAGCCGCCGCCGTGCTGCAAGCCCGCCTGCAAGCGCTCCAGTGTCCTGCGATTTGGGTGCAGCCTGCGGTCGATCTGGGCAACGGCTGGGCCGAGTGGCAGTGGGATAGCGGATTAGGCAATGAGGTAGGCAACGAGATAGGTAACGAGGTAGAAAACGAGGTAGAAAACGCCCTACGCCCCAAAGCCGTCATCTCCTACCCGCTCCCGCTCCCCGGCGCACACCATCTCACCAACTCCGCCGTTGCCCTGGCCGCCTTGCAACTGCTGCGGCTCCAGGGGTGGGCCATTTCGGATGCAGACATCGTGGCAGGCATGGCCAGGGCGCAGTGGCGCGGACGGATGCAGTGGATGGACTGGCAAGGGCATCGGCTGCTGATCGACGGGGCGCACAATCCGGCTGGGGCGATCGCCCTCCGGCAGTATGTCGATCAGCAGATCGAGCAGCAAATCGAGCTGGGCGATATTGCGCCAGAACGCTGGCGCGATATTGCTCCGCAACGCTGGCGCGACCGCCTCTCGTCCCCCATCACCTGGGTCATCGGCATGATCGGCACGAAGGATCACGCGGACGTATTTCGGGCGCTGCTGCGGCCGGGCGATCGCCTCCATCTTGTGCCCGTTCCAGAGCATTCTCCCGTTGACCTAGAAAAGCTGGCTGCGCTGGCCACTGAGGCACAGCCGCAACTGGCGCGATCGCAGCAGCATTCAGACGTATGGTTGGCACTGGAGGCGGCCTTCAGTCCTCCTGAAGCGTCTGTCCCGATTGCTACACAATCGGCTAATGGTGCACCCTCCGTCGTGTTGTGTGGATCGCTGTATCTAATCGGGCATTTTCTGAAGCGCTGTCGGCTGACAAGCACCAAGAATCTTGCGTAATCTGGTTCATTTTGGGCGCAAGTGACATAGGATGTAAGCGCATAGAGAGCAGGCGATAGACAAACTCGTTTAGAGCGTCCGCTTGGTTTATCAAAACGCTAAACAAGACCGTTTCATCTGATTCATCTGAGATTTGCGCTATGAGTAGGATTCAACATCGGGGAACCTCCGCCGCGACGCTGGTGTTTCTGCTGTCGGCAGCGATCGCACCGCCCATCGCGGGGACTGCTGCCTGGAAAACAATGGGCATAGCGCCGGCCCTGGCTCAAAGCGGCACAACCGGATTTGCGCTGCCTGCCAGCGTTCCCAGCGGCACTCGCATTAATATCAACGGTTCCCCCAGCCTCAGCGCAATTAATCAGGTACTCAAACAGCAGTTTGAATCGCGCTATGCCGGGACGCAGGTCAATCTTTCTGCCGACGGGGCCGAAGATGCGTTGCAGGCGGTGGATGCTGGCCGGGTAGACTTAGCGGCGATCGCCCGTCCGCTGACGGATGCCGAAAAAGCGCGAGGGCTAGTGGCGGTGCCTGCGGGACGGCGCAAAATTGCCTTTATCGTCGGCAGCAATAACCCATTCAACGGCAGCCTCAGTGATGAAGCCGTCTCCCAAATTTACTGGGGCGATGTGACCGACTGGTCTGCCTTTGGCGGTGCGCCAGGAGCCATTCGCCCCATCGACCGACCCGAAGGCAATGACCTGCGGCGGGCGATCGCCACCTATGACAAATATCGCAGTCGTCCTTTTGGCAGTGGCGGCAACGTGGTGCGGCTGAATCAAGACACCACCGATGAACTGGTGCGGCAGTTGGGCAACGATGGCATTGGCTATGCGATCGCCGATGAAGTGCTGGGCCGCTCAGACGTTCGCGCTGTACCGATGGACGACGTGCTGCCGTCCGACCCCCGCTATCCCTTCTCGCTGCCGGTGTTTTATGTCTATAAAGGACCCCAGCCCAACGAGGCGGCCCAAGCGTTCCTAGGCTTTGCGACTGATGCCAATGTGCAGGCTGCGGTCAGCCCTGGTGCCAGCGGCGCACCTGTTGCCCCGCCCCCGGTCGCCGTCGCGCCGGCCTCGCCTGCCGCGCCGGATGCCTCGCCCGTCGCGCCGGATACCTCGCCCGTGCCCGATGCCTCGCCTGCGGAGCCTGCCGCAACGCCCGCGCCGGGCGAACCCGTGCCAGGGGAAACGCCTGCGGGAGCCGTTTCCCCTGCGCCAGAGTCTCCCGTTGAGACTGCCGATGAGCCTGCGGAAGGCGGCAGTTTCCCCTGGTTCCTGCTGCTGGCTGTGCCGGTGCTGGGTGGGCTGCTGTGGTGGCTATTCCGCAAGCCCGAAGACGAAGCCTTGCTTGATTTACCAGGCACCAGTCGGCTGGTGTTGACTCCCCGTTCTTGCCGCGATGTCTATGCCTATTGGGAATTGTCGGAGGCGGATCGAGCCTTGCTGACGGAGCAAGGCGGGCGCAATCTCCAGTTGCGACTGTATGACGTGACGGGAAAAGACGCAAGCCGCGCCGATGAGCGCAATATGCAGCAGTTTGACTGCGATGAAAATACGCAGGATTGCCACATCCCAGTTGCCGAAGCAGCCGGAGATTACGTCGCAGAAATTGGCTATCTTTCGGAGCGAGAAGAGTGGCTGCCGCTGGCACGTTCGGCGACGGTGCATGTGCCTGCCTGCGTGCCGGGTGAAACCGAGGGCGGTTGGGCAGAGTCTGGCACTGGGTCGGGTACTGGGTCGGGCACTGAGTCGGGTACTGAGTCGGGCATTGCGACAGGTGCAGTGCCTCCCGTTGGCGTGCCAGCCCCGACTGCGCCGCCAATTGGGGCGATCGCCCCCAGCCGCATCATCCTGGTGCCCCGCGATGAGAGCGATGCCTACGTGTATTGGGAAGTGTCGGAACAACGGAAAGCAGCGGCGCGGCAAAACGGCGGCGAGGTGATGGCGCTGCATCTCTACGACGTGACTGAGCGCGAAACGGGCGGTGTGTTGCGCCCTGTGCGCCAGTTCCAGTGCAACGAGGCCATACCCGATTGCCACATCCCAATTCCGCAGCCCCATCGGGATTATCTGGTGGAACTGGGTTACGTGACGCGCGATCGCCGCTGGATCAAGCTAGCCCAGTCTGAACCTGTCCGAGTTCCCCCAGCGTCGGACGTAGTCACGGCGGAACAGGTGCTTGCGGCGGAACCTGACCCGCTCAGCAACTTAAACCTGAGCGACCTGGATTTGGACGACCTGGATCTTGACCTGTAAGACAACAACGCTGGCTACAGCGTGGTATCCTTAAAACTTTGAAGAAGCTGCCCGGACGAGAACCCACGGCGATTGTAGTTTCACAGTATAATCGCCGATATGGGCGAAGTTTTATTGACCTTGCCCGGTGAAGTTTTCAACTCACAAGTCCTCTACCTTAGAAAGCATCGAAGACGCAATCTGAGTAGACGGATGCCCATAAGTCAAAGCTGGGAGTCCTGCGCGTGTTGCAACGCAAGGCGCGTGGGTTCTAGCGCGGCTCGAAGGTGTCCAACCGCTTAGATCTTGCAACTCGAAAAAGCATTCTAAGGCTACTTTCACGAGGTAATCCTCACAACCCAACCATGAAACAAAAGCCGTGTGCGGGGCGGGGCATTTTGTCCCAGAGCCAAGCCACGCGGCGACACGCACACAATCAAGTCCCACGCCAGGGGAAGGAGACTCGAAATGACCCTAGATCAACAGCGGGCGATCGCCAGCAAGCCACTTGCAACGGCAATCGTTTCTGCCAACCCAACCTGTTTGTACCCGTGGGATACGGGACACGCCGTTGCCGAAGTGCAGGAACTCCTCTGCGCTCATGGCTATCGGGTTAAGGTGGATGGGGATTTTGGCTGGCTGACGGAAGAAGCAGTTCGCGCCTTCCAGCGGCGGCAAAATCTGCGGGTAGACGGGATCGTTGATCCCACCACCCTCGCCACCCTCAAGGCCACCCTCCAGCCCGGCTGTCGCACCCTGCGCCCTGGCCATTCTGGAGCCGATGTCTACGTATTGCAGAAAGTCCTGAATCGATTGGGCAATGCCTTGACCGTGGATGGCGTGTTTGGCGAAAAAACGGCTGAGGCGGCGATCGCCTTTCAAGCCCAAAACAGCCTCACCCCCAACGGCACTGTCTGTCCCCGCACCTGGACGGCGCTCCACAAAGCGCTCAATCCTGACCCCCAAACGGCTCAACCTGAGCAACCCAGGGTGAAAATGCATCGTCTGCGCCGTCTGGTGCCCGCTCTTGGGCGAGTTTAGCCGGTCGTCGCCATTGTCGAGTTGAGAGGTTTAATTATTTTGGATAGCCATAGTTGAGTGGGGCGCTTAATCAAGTGCCCCATTCTTGTTTTAGAGTGACTTTTGTAGCGTGTTTTGTCAGGACTTGGAAGGTTACGATGAGAGAATAAGGAGGACAGGGGATCTTAATGTGGCATAATCACCTCCAGCACTTGCTCACAAGTGCGACCTTGAGCAAACAGTCCTTGCACCAGATGCAGGAGTTGGTGATAAACCTCACGGGTGAGACTGTAGAGCCGTTGTCCCACAGTTTGCTTTTCATTGGCAAACGCAAATCGTTCTGATTTTTTGCCCTGACAAGTCGCTTGCCCTAGTAACGACTGCGCGATGCAACTTAAGCGGAAATGGCGTTTGACCGCTTCCTGGTTGCGAACCTGAGCCGACTCGAAACCTGCGACTTGCTTGCAAAACTCATGAAAGATCTCGCAAGCCCAACGGTAACTCCAGGTTTGGATCACCCGTGCACTTTCCCAGTGCAAAGCATCGGTGAGGAGAAATCGGGGTGTATCACTCAAATCCTCCTGTTCATGCACAATCACTAATCGTTTGCGTCCATAGCGTTTGAGCCGAACCGTCTTGGTAAATGCCCAGCACTCCTTAAGCTCTCCGTTCCGGCAACGCACCTGTAAATGACGAAAGCCTTGTGGATGCTCAGTGCGTAGCTGAGTGGCGACACTATCGACTCGACTCCATTGCCCATTCCAGAGAATCAAGCGGGGGTAGTGCCTTTTAGTAAAGGACGGAGGAAAAGCCAGCCTCTTCCCGCTCTGCT
>NZ_JACYLP010000038.1:0-16501 GCF_015272455.1 Thermoleptolyngbya sp. C42_A2020_037 | reverse complement strand
ACCTCGCAGCAGGGTATTCCGGCTCTTAAAGTCAATTTTTGTCAGTCAACCAGCAATCTGTCGTCAGCCAGAAATTTCAAACCCCAAACTCGTCTGGATCTAACAAAAAGACTGGGGCAAAAAGACTGGGCAGCATGAAAACTAAAATCAGTGCATCAATCCGCAACCTCGACCTCATGTATTAAAACCATGTATTAAAACCATGAATTAAAACTTATGTATCAATCGACCCTGGCGGAGACTGCGGGCAAAAACGTTTATGACAGAAACTAGGACTAGAAATTGCTGGGTCTGGATCATTGGGCTGGCTGGCGGCGTGCTGGGGTTTCTAATGCAAGTCCTCATACGCAAAGCTTTTGAGGAACAGCTTCTATCCAAAACCCTGCCGCTCATACCGAGAATCTTTCACCTCACTTATCTGAAAAATCCTGGTGCTGCCTTCTCATTTTTTGATTCAAACTTGACTTCCTGGACACTCTGGTTACGACTGATGTTAATGGGAATCATTGCTGTCGCAACACTGCTATTTAGCAGATTTAGGAAAGAGATGATTCTGCCCCTGCAAGTGGGATTGGGACTACTACTAGCCGGGGGAATCAGCAACACCGTCGAGCAAATTTTATACGGCGACATTGCGATCTACTTAGATTGGCGATCGCCCCCGCTTCCTATTTTCAACTTAGCAGATATAGCCGTCAGGCTGGGAAGTTTTGTTACAAACATTTCCATCCTGTATTGGCTGCTTTCAGACCTCATCCGACGCTTTCGCTAGAGTAATTTCTGAAAAAAGATTCGAGGTCAAGCTCGAAAAGCAGCCTTTCCCGATGCCTTCTCGTCTCCCATTCTCCTGAAGGACGCTTTGAATGAAAGGACTGGAAGCCTCGCAGAAGCTCGATTGGCAATCCAAACTCGCCAATCCAAACTCGAAAATTGACATCGCTAGGCGTTGCAAAAACGGAAACTTCTGGTTATCCGCAGAAAATTCCCTGTTATCGTTCAAAAGTGAGTCAATCTTGGTTTGACCTTAGGTTGACCTGTTGATGAATGCCGGGTTACTTAATGTATGGATTTAACGATGAAGAAGACTGTGTTTTCCCGATGGGCGGGTGTGGGGTTGGGCGTGATGCTGCTTGGTCAGGGCGTTGCGGGGGCGCTGCCGAGGGCGAGGCTGGCCCAGGCCGGCGAAGCGTGGTATAACTGCCTGACCCGCGAAGTGTTTACGCCAGAAAAACGGGCCTGGTGCGATCGCCTCAATATCGCCCTCAACGCCAGCTACAGCGTCCCCACCCTGGGCGAACAGCCCCAGATCGGCGTGATTACTTTTGAAAATGGGCAGTTTGAAGATCCCAATCGGCGGCTGAATGCTGTGCTGTCTCGGCAGCAGGGACAAATCGCATTTGGCGACCTGGATGGCAACGGCCAGCAAGATGCCGTGATGATCATGGCAGTGAATACGGGCGGCTCCGGCATTTTCGTTTACCTCGCGCCACTGCTGAACCTGGA
Organism: Thermoleptolyngbya sp. C42_A2020_037; assembly: GCF_015272455.1. NCBI lineage: Bacteria > Bacillati > Cyanobacteriota > Cyanophyceae > Oculatellales > Oculatellaceae > Thermoleptolyngbya > Thermoleptolyngbya sp. C42_A2020_037. The sequence continues at coordinate 14,998 of NZ_JACYLP010000038.1, read as the reverse complement.
CGGGGCGATCGAGTCGCCGATGCTAGCGGGGCTGGGCGATCGCATCCAGGTCAACAGCGTCCGCATTCTGGACGACGGGCTAATCAGCGTCAACATGATTATTCAAGGCCCCAACGATCCCCAGTGCTGTCCGACGCAGGAAGTCACGCAGTTTTATCGCGTTATCGACGGTTCCGTAGTGCAAGTGCCGCCCTCTGGGGAAACACTGCCTGCCCCCCCAGGCGCATCGACGCTCCCCGACGGCTCCACGCTTTCCTTCTTCCAAACGCCGGGCTACGCCGTGCGCCTGTTTAGTCGCAATGGCGCGATGCTAATGAATCTGTTCAACCGGCAAACAGGACAATTGACGCTAAATGGCGTTCCCACGACTGCTACGCCTGATGCAAACGGTACAACTTATGCCCACGAAGGCACGCCCTCGGTGCAGGTCTATCGCGGCCACTCAGGAACTCAATCGCTCACGGTAAACGGTATGTTGCAAACGTCATCGCTCGTCACGGGTACGGTTACTTATCTGCCGCGAATCGCCCTGCCACCCAACGCGCTGATCGAAGTATCGCTGGCGGATGTCAGCCGTGCTGACGCACCTGCCCGCATCCTGGCCACGCAAACGATTGAAGCTGGCGGCCGCCAGGTGCCTTTTGCCTTCGAGCTACCCTACGACCCAGCGCAGATCGACAGCCGCTACACCTACGCGGTGCAGGCGCGAATCACAGTAGACGGGCAGTTGCGGTTTATCAACACTACGCGCACCAGCGTTATCACCAACGGCAGCCCCACGCAAGGCGTTGAAATCGTAGTCGATCCAGTGCAGCGTTAGCGCATTGACAATCATTTACAATCAGGGGCGCTGTGCTGTTGATTTTGGATTGGCGATTTGGGATTGGTGATTTGGGGTTGCCAGTCCAGCGTCTGCGGGGCTTCCGGCAATCTCATTTATCGCGCTGCGCCAGGCCGGGTTGCAGGATTTCAGTCCGTCGGTTTTTTCATGCAGGATTGCGGGTTAAGATTCTCAATATCGAGATAAAGTTGCAGGATGGAGCAAGACCGTCTTGATCACATTCTGAGGCAGTGGCAGCGAGAAGCGCCCCAGCTTAATGCCGCGCCGCTGGCCGTGGTAGGGCGCGTGCTGCGAATTGCCCGCCTGCTAGAGAAACACCGAGAAACGGTGCTGGCAGACTATGGGCTAAACGTATGGTCATTTGACGTGCTGGCCACATTACGCCGACAGGGGCCGCCCTACCAGCTCAAGCCGACGGATTTATACAGCCTGCTGATGCTGTCGTCTGGCGCAGTCACCAACCGCATCGATCGGCTAGAGCAAGACGGCATTGTGACACGGCTGCGCGATCCGGGCGATCGCCGGGGTGTGATTGTCCAACTCACCGACAAGGGCATCCAGCTCTCTGATCAGGTGATGCCCGTGCTGTTTGAAAAAGAGCAGGCATTACTGGCGCAGTTTGCCCCAGAGCAGGAGTGCGAAACACTAATTCGGCTCCTGCGGCAGTTGCTTGTCTCGCTAGAGCGATCGCTCTCCTAAAACTCCGGTTTATCGAACAAACTGGCGGATAAAGGACACAATCGAGTCGATGTCGATATAGTCGATATAGATGTAGATAGGGTAGATAGACGTGGATAGATGTAGGGCGATCGCCAAACTAGGACGACAGATAGATTTGTCGTGGCAGTTTGAAGGATTGACATCACTAGCTCAGCGCTCAGCTACTCTGCTTCAAACTCATAGCTGGTAAACTTCAGCGTGCGACAATTTTCCGTAACTGTGCGAGTCACTTCATCTGTGGCCCCTTCTGGAAAATTCGCTTCTACTTCGAGTGTGATTTTGACCTGCGCTCCATTCAAAGCAGCCAGATGGCGAATGACTTCATCGGCGATCGCTGAGACATCTCGATTGATCCGCAGGGGGGCAAGCTGCACACTTCCGTAAAACCTGCTCGTTTTGGGAGTAAGTGGGAAAGGGCTTGGTTCGGGCTTGGGTGGAGAGATTCCGCCAACTGGCCCATCTGGTTCAAGCGGAATTGGTTTTGGTTCAGGAGGCTGCACCTCATCCAACTGCTTTTGGGCAATCTCTGGCTTCACGAGTAAGCTTTGGAAGCTAATGGTGGGGGTAATGCCTGTGGCAATGCTCAGCCCGAGATATTTACCCTTGGTTTCGTCGAATCCTTCGGCGTAGGCAAAACTGTCTGCCCAAGCGGTTGAGGCGACGCCGTTGCGAACGGACTCTAGCAAGACAGACGTATCTTTTAGGCGCGGTAGGTATGGGTATTGGGTCAAATAGTTCCATAGGCGCTTCAGGTCGATGTGATTGGCCTCGCGCCAAAGCAAGGGGTCTAGCGCTTCGAGCCGCAGATTGGTGGGCGCATAGGTTGTCAGCAAGTCTTGTTCGTTGATCGCTTTGCGGCTGGCCTGCAAAATGGGAAAGTCTTGGCCCTGTAGCCGAGCTTCCTTCCATTCAATGGTATTTATATACCTAACACACCAAACTGAGGCGAGTATCTTTTTCCGCTTCTACAAATAATTGCTCTCAATTCTCCCTTGGGTCAATTCGTCCAATTCCAAGCTCCCTCAAAACAGGCTTAATACTATCGGAAGAAACGCCACAATAGCGATATTGCCGATGGCGCAAATCAGCTAAATAGAAGCCCTGTTTGCCTTGATTCAGTCGAGACAATTGGGCAAGCATCTCTTCTTTGGATACGCCATAGAGCAGCTCAAGATCCTGAAAATTGACCGCCAACCGCTTGTAAAACAGAGTTCCGGTTTTAATCAACCATCCATTGGGTTTTCGTTCCACAATGCGGATGTAGTCCGGGTGAATAATGGCTGAATCAGACATTTGGATTCTCCATGTGGACAACACTAGAATAAAGCAGGAACCCCCAAGGTGGGCTTGGGGGCTGTCTAGCTAGGTGCTAGTTAGGGTTTGGGGAGTCATCCGAGTCATCCAGTTCAGATGATGGATCGAGAATGAATTCCCCATCCTCTTGATCTGGGTCGGTTTTCCACCAACCAATCGGCTCGACATCCTCTTCCGAAGCAAAGACAGGCTCGAAGACCGTCATATCGTTGGGGTCGATATCGGGTTTCTTGCCATTGCCTTTTTCTCCAGATTGGGTCATGTATCTCACCTCCTGATGAGGGGTAGAATTTGTGTCCCTCATGCTCTTATTATGTCATGATAACTATCATGAACAGTTCGGTGAATGCACTAATTTTTATCATGATAGTTATGGTTATGATGAGGGCATGGATGAGGATGATGTATGCCGAGACGAAAGCTAGAGCGCCGAAAAAGTGAATACATTCAGGTGGCGATTGAACCGGATGAAAAGGCTGCTTTTGATGCCTGGTGTGCAGCGAACAGCACGACCATGAGTGATGTGATCCGCAAAGAAATCGCAGGCTATATCGCGAAAGGCAAAAAACTGATGGAAGCGGCGGAGGGCTAGATCATGAGCGATGTGCTGCAATCCATCAAGACGCTGCAAGAAGCGATTCAGTATTTTGCTGATCCTGATAACTGCCTTCAGTATGTTGCTCAAAAGCGGTGGGGGAATTCCCCAATTTGCCCTCACTGCGGATCAGATCGCGTTGGGTTCATCACGACCCGTCGGGTATGGAAATGCAAGCATCGCGATTGTCGTAAGCAGTTTTCCGTGAAGGTTGGCACCATCATGGAGGATAGCCCGTTGGGGTTGGATAAGTGGCTGGCTGCCATCTGGCTGATCGTCAATGCCAAAAATGGAATCAGCTCTTGTGAGATCGCAAGGTCGCTAGGCATCACCCAAAAGACCGCATGGTTTTTGCTGCATCGGATTCGACTGGCGATGCAGACCGGAACGTTTGAGAAACTGTCGGGTGAAGTTGAAGCGGATGAAACCTACGTGGGTGGCAAAGCTGAGAACATGCATGAAGCGAAGCGCAAGCAAAAGATCCGAGGGCGTGGGACATCTGGTAAGGCAATCGTGCTGGGGTTGATTGAACGGGGCGGAAACGTTGTCGCGAAGGTCATTCCTGACACCAGCCGGGAAACGCTACACCGTGAGGTGAAAGAAGCGGTTTCACCCGTCACGGAAGGGTCTGTGAAGGACTACATCACGCATCTCTACACCGATGGTCATTCGGGCTATCAGGGTTTAGACGAGCAATATATCCATCGGATCGTTGACCATGCGATTGAGTATGTCCGGGGCAACGTCAGCACCAATCGGATTGAGAATTTCTGGACACTGCTGAAACGCAGCCTCAAGGGAACCTACGTCGCGGTTGAGCCAGAGCATTTGTTCCGCTATGTCGAAGAACAGGTGTTTCGGTTCAACAATCGTAAGGCGAAGGATGGAGAGCGCTTCAACAAAGCACTAGAAGGCATCCAGGGTCGCCGCATCACCTACCGGAAGCTCATCCGCAAAGCGTAGGGCATAGCCCCCTCTAGATCCCCGCGACACTGGCGATCAGCACATTGATCGCCAGTGTCGTGACCGCCAGCATCAGCAAAACAATTAGGGCTTCGGCTGATCCGACTCAGGCTTCATCCGCCTCCGCTCCGCCTCCAGTTCCCTCACCTCCTGGATCGGCACCCGAAAGAGCCGCCCCACCGCCTGGTCAAACCGGACAACGCTTTCAGACGAATCCACCGCCTTGGCCACTTTTCGCTTCTTACGAGCCATATCGTCACGCCACCGCAATGCTGCTGGCCCCATTGTAAGGGGTCTGCACAGACGAGCAAAGCGTGGCGGGTGCCCACGCGCCCACAACCGCCTCCCCATCGCGCTCCCTAGCGGCTAGCTCCAGATTCAGCGACAGCAACCCCGCCAACACCTCATCTGTCCGCCCAAACCCATAGGCTTGCATCACGAGGGCATCTAGCTTGCGATGCAGGCAACATAGCTTGCTGCCGGGTTCCTCAAAAAATGCGTTGTAGAGCTTCGTGATGCCCCATTGATGCTTGTCCATCTGCTTGGTTCGATAGTCATGCAGCTCCGTCATAACGCTGCGGATCTTACTCACAATTGATGGAGCCAGCGATTGAGGAAACGGAAACGTTTCAAAACAGGTGTTGTGCGTGTAGGCAATGTCAGCCTTGAGGGTCGATTTTTGGCTGTGCATCCAGGCGCGGTGAACGCTAGAGGTCAAGATTCCCAAAACGTAGAGATCTTTGGATGCAACCACGACTGATTTGTCTCCAGCTAACCAATTCTTATTGAAGTGGATGAATATCGCCCATTTAGAAACTCGTGGAACTGCATAAGAGTAATCTAAATTCGCCAAAGCCTTTCGCATTTTGGGAGCATTTTCGCCCAACTTCCACCAATTCTCTTTTCTCACAGGTCTACGATTCTGCTGCCGTTCCGGCTTCACATACCGCTTCACATGCTCGAAGGGCAACCGATATTCACTCGCCTCCTCAATCGCCATATCGTTAAAGTCAATGATCCACCGTTCCGGTACGCCATGCGGGTTTTGTGCCAGGTTTGCCCCCATGGAAAATCGCTTCAAAACGTCGCCGTTGGTGGCATCTTGCTTGATCCAGTCTATCGCCTGCTGTGCCGTTACCAAAAAGCCCTTCCCCACCGGAATGACTCCCTGGAAGCAAGTGTCTAGATTTGCTTTCAGCCGCGCCGCTTTCGTCGTGTCTACCGTGGACTTGAGGGATGAGTTGATGGATGGAACGGTTTCGTGATCCAGCCGATAGCGCTTGGGCGGCTGTTTGCTCCAGTTCACAATGCTGACGTGGACGTTGGACTCGCCTGACCACGGCTGGGATGAGACAGCCGTGTGGATGTGACCGCCCCGCGCCGTGATGTAATCCAGCGCCGCCACCCGGCTCTTCCCTTGACCAATGGAGTTGGTCGCGACCAATCCCGCCCGCCCGTCTGGCGCTAAATTGTCGTGTGCCTTGCGAAACCAATAGGCGCAGAAATCAACCGAATCTTTAACATCTGGAAATTGCCCGAATACACGGTCGATGTATTGATCTCCAAGGGTGGTTCGCAGATGTTTTCCACCCAAAAACGGCGGATTTCCAATAATAGCGTCTGCCTTGATCCACTCCTCAAACAGCGCATCCTGGCAGACGATGTTGTTGTCCAGGCTGTCGAGCGGTAGCGCAGGTTCAATCAGCTCCAAATGGTCGATCGCGATCTTGCGGGCGATCATCATGGTGACTCGTGCCAGCTCTACGGCAAATGGGTTGATGTCCATCCCGTAGAATTGGTTTGGCGTTACGAAGCTGATGGAAAGCTGCTTATCGTCAGCCGTTTGGTAGCGACTGAGCTTGTCCAATAGCCGCAGTTCTATTTTCTTAAGTTCCTGATACGCCACATACAGGAAGTTTCCCGCCCCACAGGCGGCATCCAGCACTTTGTAATCTCTCAGCTTGCGATGCAGGATGTTTAGCTCTTTTTTGGTGTTGGCTTCAGCAATCAGGTCTTCCCACGGTTCCGTGATGGTCGGGATGACGATTTGCCGGATGTCAGCTTCGGAGGTGAAATGCACCCCGTGGGCATGGCGTTTTACCGGGTCAATCGCAGACTCAAAGATGCTGCCAAAGATGGAAGGACGAACCAGATCCCATCGTTGTTTGGCGCAGTCTTCCAAAAGCTTGAGATCTTCTGGACTAAACTCAATCGGGTGGATTTTGGCGAATAGTCCACCGTTGAAATAGTCAACGCCACGATAGCGACCCGCCGGAACGATGCCCCGCTGGTTCATCGCGTTGAACAAGCCACCCAGGATGTCGTAGGAACTGCCTTTGCGCTGGATGCAGTCCTCTAGGCACGAAACAAACATGTCGCGAGGCAATAAGCCCCGGTCTTCAGCAAACATCGCCAAGACACACTGCAACACAAACCGCTGGGCTGCCTGTTCATCAAAGTCAAGATGGTTTGTCTTTTTGGCTCTATCGCTCAGGTCTCGGTAGAGTTGCCCCATCAGTTGAGCGTTGCGCTCTGTGATCTCGACCTGATTGTTTTGAAAGACAGGCGGCTTCTCATCTGGATACATGAAGCCAAAGGCACTTGCCCGATTGGGCAATTCCTCTAGCCTGACGACATCAACCGGAGCATCAACTTGGTTGTTGAAGTCAAAGATCCAGAACTCATCAAAGTTGCTCAGGATTGAGTATTTGGGTTTTGGCGCAAGCCTCATCCAGTAGCGTTCAAGCTGGTCATAGTGTTGCTTGAGGTTCGCGCCCCTAGATTTCATCTCAACCAATAGGCGCGGCTTCCATACGAGATCCGCATAGCCCTTGTGCCCTTTTTCGCCGCCACGGTCTACCCGATATTCAAACTCTGCCCCGGCATGTTTGGCACTTTCGTATCCAAAGGCTCTAAAGAATTCGTTTAGAAACGATTGGGATTCACTTTTCTCATCACCCTGAGCAAAGTGTTGTTTGCAGCAAGAAACAAAGGTCGCGAGTCGGGGTTCGTTTGACACGGGAATCGCTCTCGTGAGGTTGGAGGCGATCGCCTTTACTTTGATTAGATCTGCTAAAACTTTGCTGTATAAGGATTTTGGCGGATCTAAAATGAATTTTGAAATGAAGGCGATCGCTTACTCAAGATTCCCGATTCACTAAAGTTGAAAACAGAAATATGCTGTAAATTCATCAAAATATCAAACAAAGTTGATAGATGGTACACGAGTTCTATAAATTTAATGCGCCTAGAAAGAAATAAGTTTGGTGCGTCAGGTATATAAATACCCATTCAATGGGGCCTTGGGCCTCTGGCTGATGGGGCACCAAGAGCCATTGATAGGTTTCTCGCAAACTGACGGCAACGGCTTCTTTGGCCTGGCTTAGTTTTGATTCAGCCTGTCGGGTTTGGGCAGGGTCGAGGTTGAGGGACTCTTTTTCCTGCACGATGGCGTTCCAAGCAAGGTATTGGGCTGTGCTCCGTTCTAGGGTTTCAATCTTAGCCTTGTCGGGAGCAAGGAAGAGGAGGGTGTTTTTGTAATACCGAGGACCGCTGCCCCGATGCGCTAGGGCATCTTCAACCCACTGACGGGCGGGGCTGTCGGGGCTGCCTTTGCTGTGGGGATGCTGAGGATGCAGCACCACCAACCGCACGCCTTGGTCTGGGTCGTCGGGAATATCGGCGGTGGAGTCGGGGGCGACGTGGACTGCGCTAAATTCGCCACGATTTTTGTCAGCTTTGAGGCGCTGGATGATTTCTGCCCAAACCGGATCGCGATCGCCCAGCAATTGCTCTGCTCGCTCTAGCGCCGTGCGGTTGATATTGGGCTGGGTGGAAATCCAGTAGCGCTTGCTCTCATCAACATACAGGTAGGTGGCGCGATCGGTGAGGTAGCGGAGGGCATCGCCAAACACAGCTGGAGTTTCACCCGGTTGCACGCAGCCTAGCTTAATGCGGCGATCGTCAATGCCTCGGTTGGCTGCTCGCAGGGTAGGCGCAGACCCCATGTAGATGGTGCGGGCCACGCGGCGACAGGCAGAATAGCGACCCAGGTTGGGAAACTGGCGATCGAGGGCGAGGGGCAAGGAGTTGGCCCCGTCTACATCTTTATCGATGACGGGCTGCCAGTGGTCATCGAGATAGCGCGTTAGTTCCGACTGCACTTGCAGATCATCCATCGGGATGTGGGCCGGCAGGATGATGAGGCTCTGGTCATGGCGTTCCCAGAGGCAGTGGATGACCTTGGCCATCAGGCGCAGCACGCCACGGGTGCGCTGGAATTTGTCGAGGGTAGACCAGTCTCCATAGAGACGATCGAACAGTTCGGGGTGGATGGGATAGGCAGCTTTTAGGCGTCGTTCATAGTCTGATTCTTTGCATTCGCTAGGAAACTCTTGGCTCTGGGTGCGATACAGATCCATGCAGGCTTTGACCACGGCATCTCGTTGCACGTAGAGGCCAGGGTCGATGATGGGTTGAAACAAGCGTCGTCGTACAATTTCAAAACTCTCTTCGGCACTTGCAGGCCGCCAAGGCGACTCCACCCGACCGATCGCATTTTTGAGCCGATCGAGGGCTTCTTTGCCGCGATCGCCCCCAATTTCGATATCCGACGAGGGAATACTGACCACCAGCAGCGTGTCTTTGGCATTCTTAGCCGATTCGCTCAGGGTTTGAGCAAAGGTAAACTGCGTATCAAAGCTGCCCCCAGCCAAGTCGCTGGTTTCGTGCAACTGGCGGGCGTAGGACACCCATTCGTCGATCAGAATCAAGCAGGGCGAATACTGGTTAAACAGGGTCTTCAGGGCATCGCCTGGATTTGTTGAAGTTTCGTCGGCGGAGCGAATGAGTTCATAGCCTTCGGCACCGCCCAGTTGCCAGGCCAGTTCACCCCAGAGAGTATTGATTTTGGGGCGGCCTTGGCTGAGGTGTTCCGACTTGTAGGGCACGATGCCGCTGGGCTGGAGCTTGTTGCCCACCAACACGGCTACGCTCACGTTTTGGGGAAGCGCACCGATGCCCGCAGCCTGAAAAACGGGTTCCATCCCCGGCAGGTCGCTGACTTTCAGTGCTTGGCACAAGTGGTAGAGGGCGAGCATGGCGTGGGTTTTGCCCCCACCGAAGTTGGTTTGTAGCTCAATCACTGGGTCGCCGCCTTTGCCGCTAAGGCGCAGCAGCGCATTTTTGAGCAATTGCTGCAACCCATCCGTCAGGAAGGTGCGGCGATAGAACTCACTGGGGTCGCGGTATTCGTCGGAGCCTTCGTCGAGATATACCTGCCACAGGTCGGCGGCAAATTCGGCTTGTTGGAACTGCCCTGAGGCCACATCGGGGTGGGGAGTGACGATTTCGCGCCAGGGCTTGAGTCCTGCTTGGGGTTGGCCTTCTGTCGGCGCTACCGTGACGCGACGGGTTTCGCGACGAGCCTGTTCTTCAAAGCGGATGCGGAGGAGTTCTTGCTTTTGCTTTTCGACTTCGGCGGCTTCAGGAGCGGCGATCGCCGTCAATAGACGAGCAACGCTATCGAGGGCGCGGTAGGCATCATCGCTAGAAAAGCTGGTGTTGTGTGCCCATTCATTACGGGTTTCGCGCAGCTCGCTTACCAGCGTGCGCTCTGCTCTTCCCAGCGTTTGCTTAAAAACGTCATTCCACTTTTCCCACAGGACGATCAGCAGCGCAGAAACGTCATCCTGAAGGACAGCTTGGGCACTTTTGGATTTCACATAGCTTTCGGGGAGACAGGCTGAAGCCGCCAGAGACCAGCGATCGCCATGAATTAGGGATCATTTTTATGTCCCTTAATAGGCTACTAATACTGAAGCCGCCAGAGACCAGCGATCGCCATGAATGGCTTTCATCTCTCGTTCCACAAAGGGATACAAGCCCTGCCGGAGCAGATTCAGGGCACGACCGACTCGTTCGTGATTGCTAATGGCCATAGGTGATCTTGTGTAGAGTGTGAGGGATATCTAGTGTGGGGGATATTTTTAGGCTTCTTCGTGAGATTTCTGCGTGTGCTTGGGTCTTTGTTGGGAAGAGGAAGCGCAAATGATACCAAGAGGCAGAAGGCTCACAAGTCAAGGCGAAAGGCTCGGATGAAGATTTGGTTCAGATGGTTTATCTGGCGTGCACCCAACTGACCTAAGCGTCGCTGTAGCAGACGGCGCTCCAAGGTAACGATTCGAGTCACTCTGATTTTGGAGGTCACTTTAAGCCCGGTTTGAGCAAATTCTGGGTCGCTTGTTTCAAGTAACAATTCGTCTGGCGTAGTGCGTTCTAGATTTTGCGAGGAGATGAAGCATACGGTGATATCTTGCCCTTGAGGATCTGCCCAAAGAACGACAGCAGGTCGGAGTTTCGTTTGGCTGAGGTCAGTGAAGGGAAACGGAACCAGAACAATGTCCCCTTTACTCAAAGACATGGAATGGGTTCTCCATCCTCTAAGGTGTAGAGGTCAGGTTCGCTGTTGAGAAAATCGAAGCTACTGCCTCTGAGAGCAAGGGTGAGGATATCTAAAGTAGACGGGTAGGCGCAGTCAAAGAACAGTTTCTCCGTCAACGCAGCTTGCTCTTCAGGCGATAGAGAACGAATCACCTGAATAATGGAATCAACTAACTGGGTGTTCATAGGCTGGATTCCTCTCCATGTCTTTGTATTCTCTGGATCTTTATGTTTTCCTGCACCCTAGATGTTTTCCTGCACCCTAGTGGCCAGACCTACAGCAGTTGGGTTTGCACGGGGTCGCTGGCGTGTAGGGCTGAGGCGAGGCGGCTGATTTCGGGCCAGGCCACCACGAGACTATTGTAGGCGACGGCTTCTTGGCTCCAGCCCTTGCGATCGCACAGGCTATAGAGCCGATAGGCGAGGTCGCGGCACACGGTTACATCGTCGCCCTGGGTTGCCGAGAGGGTCGCCAACAGCGCTGCTGCACCCTGTTCCCCCTCGTTGGTCAGTGCCCGAATCAGGTATTGCATCATCTCCCAGTGGGGCATTCGTTGATCGGTGGTGGGGTTCCAGTCGGGGGGCAACTCCTCGCGTTTGAGCAGCCGCACCTTGCCCGCCTTGGCTTCTAGAATGCCCGCCTCCACCATGCCGCTCACACTTGTATTGCGGGCTTTGCTGAGGGTTTCGGCGGTGCCATAGTCGCCGGGGTGAAACTGGTGCTGCTCGAACCAGGTGAGTGCCCAACGGGTGTCGTTGTCAAATTCACCTTCTTGTTCGGTGAGGTATTCATCGAGGATTTGGTTAATCAATTGCAGCGCCGTGCGAACGGGCAGGGCCGTCCCATCGCTCTCCAAGATTGCCGCATAGCGAGAATAGACCATCATACCGGGGCCAATGCTGGCTTGGGCAAGGTCTACGGGGGCAATGTTGCCCTGCTGCAAGAGTTTAAGCGCCGCTGGCAGTTCGCGTTTGAGTTCGCTGAGGAATTGGCGACGGGTGATTTTGGGCGCGTTGCTGGGGCGGGGGCGGCAGACGAGGACGATGGAGGAAGCGAGGGCATTGGTGCCAGATGCAACCATGCGATTACTCAGTTCACTGCGCATTTTAGATGTAGCGGATGACGATTTTCAGGTCAGGGATGCAACCATGCGATTACTCAGTTCACTGTGCATAGGCCAGGTGCCATCAATAGTGAAATCAGCTTTGATTAAGCCTTCCAGCATAGTTTCCCATCCGGTCGAAGCGATGGATTCTTCACTTTTGCCTTTTTGATCTGTTTCTGCTTGTTTGAAGGCGTAGTAAACCGTTAGTGGATAATCGGCATGGGAGATTTCGTGCATTCGATTGAAGGCTTTGCCGAGTCCTTCTTCAAAGAATGCTTGAGCTTTTTGTTTGCTGCCATCGAAGCGATAGGGTGTGGCAACGAGTTCTTGAGCTTTGGGGACTAGGAGTGTGCTGAAAATATCGGGATAGACAGAGCCAAGGGATCGCCGCAGCCAGACATAGAAAAAATCTGCTAAGTCTGCGTAACCGATGTTGTCGTAATAGGGCGGGTCGGTGGAGATGAGTTTGGGGGTGGTGTCGTTGGGGTGAGGGGCGGTTGCGTCATGTTGGGTGACTTTTGAGTAGGCGTGTGGATGGGCTATTTCCAGGACTTTGACAACCCATTCAATGGCACCGTTAAAGTTGCCTGTTGAATCACTCATTGGATTAGCTTCGGCAAAATCCCAAGTCATTGGGATAGCTTGCCTGCCAAACGTATTCCGAACTTTTACGTATCCAACATCCCAGCTACAAATTGTTGAGCATCTATCTGCTAGTCGATCGACAGCAAACGCCAGATAAGTCGCGATCGCATCTCCATAAGCCCTAGCCCCGGTTCCGCCCTCATGCAAGGGCACATTGTCATCCGGTAAGCCAGCGGCAATAGCATCCTGAGTCGCCTTTTCCCGTGCTTCCTCCACCAAATCGCTGAAGGTGGTGAGGGCCACCAATTGACGCGGCGTGAAGAGATGATGAAAGTGAGTTAATCCATAAAGCGGGGTAAACATTGAGCGGCGGTCGTCACCAATCTGACCATCGGGATACCAGGTTGGTTCTGCACTTCTAGCAATTTCTTCTTGTTCAGGTGTGGGTGATAAATAGATTCTGCCGTTTTTGCCTTCAGCGACGATCGCCATCAGCTGAGCACCCATTCGACCAGCCATGCCTTCCGCTTTGATGTGCTTATCGCCTGCTGGCTGTCCACAGGCTAGGCAATTAAAAGTCGCACCTCGTCCTGTCTTGGGTGGATCTGGTGCTTTGCCCTGGCCTGATTTGACGACGAACCGGATTTTGGGAACCACAGAGGCACGGAGTTCACGGAGAGATTCCTCTGTGTCCTCTGTGTCTCCGTGGTTCATTCTCACCACAGAGGCACGGAGTTCACGGAGAGATCCCTCTGTGTCTCTGTGGTTTATCACCTCCGGCTCCACCCAAGCCTCCTTCCCCTTCTTCGTCGAAAGCTGGAAACTCCGCACCAACGGCATCTGGCAGCCACAGGCCGGGTTTGGGCATTTGACCGTTCTTGCCCACAACCACGCAATCACCGTCGCCTCTGTGCCCTCCGTGTCTCCGTGGTTTTTATTCACCACAGAGGCACGGAGTTCAGGGAGATTCTCCTCTGTGCCCTCCGTGTCTCCGTGGTTCATTCTCACCTTCGGATACAAATGCCCAATCCGCTCAAATGCCCGCTCCCGCATCCATTGCCCATAAAACCGCACATCTGCCGCCAGTCCTTGCGCCCCTCGCCAGGATGAAATATTTTTCTTCGCCCGATCCTCTGGATTCACTGGCACCTGATCCTTAAACCTTGGCGGAATCTCAATCAATGCCTTATTAATCAGCACCGCCACCGGATTCAAATCGCTGGCATGGGCTTCTAGCCCCAAGCGCTGCGCCTCCAACGGAATCGAACCGCCCCCGGCAAACGGGTCATACACGGGTGGCGCATACTTGGCAATATAGGCCCGCACGGCATCTGGCTTTGTGGGTGGCTCCTCGCCCCGTTCCCACGCCAAACACCGGGCAATCTCCCGTTGGGCTGCTTCTAGTACGCCAGAGTTGGGATCATTCACGTCATCCCACGACACCAGCCCTCGGACAACCTGCTTCTGATTCCCTTTCTTATCCGTTTCCGTCTCAATCCGTCCCAAAATATTGAATAGCCGCTGCCGTTCCTGCTTTTGGTCTGCCTCCGTCGGAAACTTGTCGGGCCAGCTACTCGGATCATCCACCAACGATGCCCATAGGACGGCGCGACAGGCGGCTAGGGGGCGGCGTGCCCACCACAGATGGAGGGTGCTGGGGTGCCCATGGCGGATGGATTTTTCGCGGGCCGATTCGAGGTTGATGGCTTCTAGGGGCAGGGCGACTTCGATGAGTTTTTTGCGATGGGGCATAGAGGGAACCACAGAGACACAGAGGACACGGAGGGTTAGCCGTTGAGGAGGCGTTTGATGCCGTCTTTCAGGGTGGGGACGTTGAAGTTGATCAGGAGGCCAAGGCGGAGTTGACGCAGTTTGAGGTAGGTCAAAAGCTGAGCTTCGTGGATGGGTAAAAGGGTTTCAACGGCTTTTAATTCTACGATGACCCGATTCTCCACCAGGAGATCTAAACGGTAACCACACTCTAACTGTAATCCTTTGTAAAAAACGGGTTGCGGGATTTGTTGCTCAATCTGAACCCCCCGCTGTCGCAATTCATGCACCAAACACGCTTCATACGCTGATTCCAGTAACCCTGGCCCCAACTCCCGATGAACGGCGATCGCTGCCCCAATCACCTGTCCCGATATTTCATCCAACTCCATCTCCATGTCCTCCGTGCTTCCGTGGTTTACTTCCAGAATTCACCACAGAGGCACCGAGATCACAGAGTTTTTCCTCCGTGTGCTCCGTGCCTCCGTGGTTTACTCCTAGAATTCACCACAGAGACACAGAGATCACAGAGGTTTTTTCTCCGTGCCCTCCGTGCCTCCGTGGTTTACTTCCAGAATTCACCACAGAGACACAGAGATCACAGAGGTTTTTTCTCCGTGCCCTCCGTGCCTCCGTGGTTTACTTCCAGAATTCACCACAGAG
>NZ_JACYLP010000015.1:0-17920 GCF_015272455.1 Thermoleptolyngbya sp. C42_A2020_037 | reverse complement strand
AACATTTCCTAAAAGTTAGCTGGTTGCAGGCACTCCCATCAGGGGGTGCCTTTTCCTGTTGGAACATGGAGCAACAGGATATGCAACTCTTGCTCCCCTTCTCCCGACTTGGGAGAAGGGGGTGGGGGATGAGGGCAGGCAGAGATGGAGCGACCAGGACAACCAGTCGAGGTCGTCACCTTTCCCGTCGTGCTGTCGAGCGAGGCGGTTCTACCCCGCTTCACAAGAGAATTTCCTAAAGATTTTCCCTGAATCTGGAAAAAGGGCGTTGAAATAGACACTAAGATGCAGCCAGGTGTGCATCCGTATTGGCATCATAGTTTCTCAAGTGAAACCCATCCATGCCCTCTTTGCAGTTGCCCCTCTGGCGGACAGTGGCGGCGTTGCCCCCGGTGAATGGGGAACTTGGTCCAGCCCAGCCAACGCTAGCTTTAAGGGCGGCGATCGCCCGGTCGAACTTGTTTCCTGGTACAACGCGATTGAGTTTTGCGATCGCCTCTCTCAGCGCACAGGCACCAATCTCTATGCAACGGCTGCAATCTCCGTCAAGGCTCAATCCACCATCCAAAATCGCAAATCCAAAATCGTAAATCCAAAATCGCTCCTAAACCCTCGTGTAGACCGAATAGGGCATCTTCTCATTGACTCGTACCCGATTCGCCACAATCCCCAAAATCGGCAGGTTCGACACGCGGAAGCTTTCCAGCGCATCGGACAATTGCTTGCGCTGGAGCTGCCCCAGGCTGGCGATAATCAGCGTGCCGTTGGTGTAGGCGGCAACTACGCTGGAATCCGCCAGGTTCATGATCGGCGGCGTGTCGTAAATCACCAGGTCGAACAGGCCGGCGCACTGGCGGGCGACTTCCTGCATCCGGGGCGAGGTAAGCAGGCGGATGGGGTTGGGAGCCATCGAGCCAGCGGTGATGACGTAGAGCGAGGAGTCGGGCGATCGCCGCCGGATCACCTGCTTTAGCGACACATCATTATCGCTCAGCAAATCCGTCAAGCCCAGGTCATTCGGCAGGCTCAGCCGCTCGTGCAGTGTCGGCCGCCGCAAATCGGCATCCACCAGCAGCACCCGCTGACCCAGCGAAGCCGCCGCCTGCGCCAGATACAGCGCCACGGTGGATTTGCCCTCTTCCGGCGTTGCAGAGCTAATGGCGAGCGATCGCAGCGGTTGCGACGCACTCAGCAAATTCACCTTGGTGAGCAATGCCTGAAAAGCCTCAAGAAACAGGGGCGAGAGCGGTTGCTCGACTATGCAAATCGGCTCAGGTTGCAGCGGAATCTTGCCCAATACCGGGAGTTTGGTGCCAGACTTCAGTTCCTCCAACGTGTGATAGCGATCTGTTATTACTTCTACGAGGATGCCAACACCAATGCCTAAAGCTGAGCCCAGCAGAGCTGCCAAAATTAGGAGCGCTTGCTTATTTACTTTCTCTACGTTAAGGGGTTCCCCGGTTCCATCTCGCAGCAAAGAGGGAGGATTAATCAGTTCCCAGGGAGTTTGCTGCTGGGCGGCATCAACTTGCAGCGCCTTTTGCCGCGTCGAAAATTCCGTCAAGATCCCTGTAGCCACATTAAGCTTGCGCTGAAGTTCTTCATACTCGTTAGCGGCTGCAGGCAATTCTCGAATCTTTTGCTGGATAAGATTTTCTGACTGGGCGATCGCCCGCTGACGATTTTCCAGCACCTGAATTTCATCTTCAATCTTGCCAAGTACCCGCTGGGCTTCTCGATTAATGAGCTGCTGCAAATTGCTGCGCCGTTCTTGGAGATACTGCATATCGGGATTCAAGTCGGTCATGAGAGCTGACTCTGCTGCCATCTCCCCTTCTAGCTGCTGAAACAGATTAAGCAATGCGCTGTATTCCGGCGCGACGCTCAAAATTGCAATTGGATCACTGCTAGCTAACGCCCGATAGCGAGCCCGCTCTGCGGCAATTTCCGCATTGGAATCCAATCGCTGTTGTCTTAGATTGCCAGATTGCTGGGTGAGCTGGGTGCCCTCTAGCGAAGGGTCAATCAATAGGTTCTGCTCCCGAAAAACTTGCAACCGGCGTTGTAGACTATCCACTTGGGCTTGCAGGATTGGAATTTGCTCGTCGATGAACTTAATAGCTTGACCAATTCTGGTCTGGCGCTCTTGCAAAGCGTACTTCAAGTACACTCCTGAAAGCTGCTCCAAGTCTGTTAGCGCATCCTCAGGTGTCTCGGCTTGATAGGTGACACGAATAATTTTGGTACCACCGTCTTCTGCGCTATTCTCCACCACAAGCCGTTCAACTGCTAAATTCTGCTCAACAACCTGCTGGGCAATTTCAGCAGGCATGTCTGGATATCGAGCCAATAGCCGATCAACCAAGGTCTGAGTTAAGCGAGGGCTGAGAAGAACCTGAATTTGAGTGTCGTAGTCCAAACCGGACTGCTGGGCGTTGCCTCCAGAAGCAGCGTTTTGAGCAGAAGCGGCCTGTCGCGTGGCCTGCGCCTCAGCAGTAACTGGTTCTACAAGTAAGTCAAAACTTGCTGAATAGACTGGATTGGTTTTTTCAGCAATCCAGACGATTGGAATGGTTGCAAGAGCGGTTGTGGCGATCGCCACGCCAGCAATAATCGGCGCTCGGCGCTTTAGTGTTGCAAAGAGCCAGCCTAAGCTCCAAGACTCATCCTCAGCTTTGGAGTCAGTTGCCAGGGCTTCGTACTCAATTACTTGCGGCAAGGCAAGATTCTGACTGGCTGCATAGGGTTCTTGAGAATTCGGTTGAGGAGATCGAGGATTTCGCGGAGTCTGCATGGCTTGCTAGGGTAGTTAGTAGATAAAAAGCGATTCGGAGGCACTAATACTCTGAAGGGAATGAATGCTATTTTGCGGCTTACTCGGTAAGGATTTTGCAAAATTAACAGAACAGCAGGCCACGGCTCGTTTATTCAAGCCGAAATCGAGCCAGGAAGCCCACTACAGCCCAAATAGCCGCAACAGGTTGACGATTGGAAAGACCGAGCCAAGCGGAGCTACCAAAGATTCAAAGCTATCTGAAAAAGTAGTCAAATCCGAGCGACCCACGACAATTACGTCGTTTCCGCGCAGAGCTGGGTTGTTAGCGGCGCTGAGGCTAGCAGAGAAGTCAATAGGGATGGTTTGCTCCGTCACTGTGCCATCTGGATTGAGGCGCAGCAGCTTTACCGAACTGCGGCGAGCCCGCCGATTGTTAAACCCCCCTGCTGCTAGGATGGCTTGATTGAGCGGGGTATTGGGACGAAGCTGCACCAAGCCTGGATTATTGACTTCGCCTACCACATAAACTGGGATAGAGTCAGGTGAAAAAGTTGCCGTAGCTAGCTCAGTTACCTCTGCTGGGTTCAGGTCAGTTGCAGTGGGAATCAGAACCGTATCGCCGTTCTGTAAGACGGTGTCCTGATTAACGTCCCCTTCTTGCAGCAGTGCCCACAGATCCACATCAAGCGTTTGAACCGTTCCGCTAGCTGTTTGTCGGCGCACCTGAATTTGTCGGACATTGGCAACCTCCGTGATGCCTCCAGCCGCCTGAATAGCACGGGTGACAGTAGGCACAAAGTCTTGGCGTTCATTTGCGTCACTATTGCTGCTTGAAGACGCGAGAGTATGGCTACCCGGCCGCTTCACTTCCCCCACCACCACCACGTCGATGGGACGATTTGCTGAAGCGTAGAGATTAGCGCTAGCGAGCTGGCGAGCCTCCGCCAAATTCAGGGTTCGAGCCGCTGGAATGAGGATACTGTCCCCATCGCGCAGGGTAATGTCCTGCTGTAAATCTCCCCGTTGCAGTAGGTTCCACAGGTTTACCGTAATTAGTTGCGAGGTGCTCTGATTGGGGCCTGTCCGCCGAGTTCGGCGAATCTGGATTTGACGCACATTGGCGGCTGAGTTGACCCCGCCCGCATCTCTGATAGCACTGGTCAGGGTTGGCAGCCTCACGGCAGACAGGTCGGCACCGCCGCCGCCCGACGCAAGACTTACCACATAGGAACCGGGTCGGGCGACCTCGCCGGAAACGCTGAAGCGGAGGGGACGGGGAGCGAGGAGGCTAACAGTGACAATAGGGCGGCGATAAAACGGGGCATAGCGCTGGGAAATGGCTGCTGCCGCCTGCTGGAGGGTCAGCCCTTCAACGAATACGGTACCAGCTAGGGGCAGATTGAGGGTGCCGTCTACTAAAACTTGCTGGGGACCGCTGTAGGTCTCTACTCTGAAGAGATTGATTTGAATGCGATCGCCCGGCCCCAGCGTATAGGCATCCTCTGCAAAAACAGCCTCCCCGATTGGCGTTGTTCCCATGAATTGGGCCTGGGCGTAGGCGGGCAAGACACTGCTCGTAACAGGTAATAGGCTTAGGATCGGCACAACAGCAGATGCAATGTAGCGTTTCAGCATAGGCACAGCGACAAAGCCTCCATAGATAAGGAGCAAAACGCCTTAACTCAGTAAAAGGCGAAACACTCTTCTGAGGTTTTCTAAACTTTGTCTTAAGAAACCGGAGAAGCCTGATGAATTCACGGAATCTACACAAAACTGGGCAATAAACTATTCCAGATCAGCCCCAAAATACGCTTCACGTGTGCTTCAATTCCCTGGCTAGGTGTCTGTGCAGTTAAGAAGCAGGGAGAGTAAGCTTGAGGTTTCCGCTTTTATCTCGATAGGCATCTTCCTGTAAACCCACTTGTTCCCAAAATTGCTCTGGAACCTGCGTTCTTCGCAGCAACTCTTTGGGAATAGCGGAGACAATCGCCCTAGGGTCATCGCTATCTATCTCGATTGAAATCTGTGGGTTGTTTTGCCGCTTAAAGTCATTGTTTTCGTCCACCAAGGGCTGCTGCGAAGGAATTAGTCGGAAATCAATGTTTTCGGTATTCACGGCGAGATTATGAACTGCTTGATTGTCAAGGGGCGATCGCATGTCCCGATTTTCGCGCAACTTTTTCGCCAACTCAGGATACTTGGTCGCTAGCGGCGGTTGCAGCGGATTATGCTCCATCGTCTTCCGATACAGCTCATCGTTGCAATCAGGCGTCTGGTAATTTTCTAGGGTGCAATAGGTATTGATTAACCCCCGCGTGTCAATCCTCAAGGCCGCCCGCGTGGCTTTGATCAAAATATTGCCAATGATTTTTTGATCGTGGCCACCCCCGACCCAAACGCCCACCGTACCCCCATGGATGACGTTCCCCACGACGGTCGTGCCCGCATCTCGATCATCAAAATAAATACCAATGTCGCCAAACTCGTCCTGGGTAAAGGGGCCGTAGACAATTCCAGTATCGGCATCTTCGGCAGCCTGAACAGGATTGAAATACCGTCCTATATGGTGAATGTAGTTGTTCCGAATTGCATGGCCTCGGTTGACCCAACTGCGACCGCGATAGAATGCGCCTGCATCTTCTGTCTCGATTACAACATGGTGAATCTCATTCCAAGCCATTTGATGATCGCTGCCCCCAAAGGCAACTGCCATGTGGGGGTGGTTGTAGATGAGATTATGAATCAGTTGTCCCCCACTAGCCTCCAAATCCACAGCGGGGCGGTAGTAGCGCTCCCAGCGGTTCACATCGTGGATGCGGTTATTCTGAGCTAGGTTGTGGGAGGGCTGATAAAGCTTACCTTTCTCTCGATTACCGTCCAGCATAATCCCGCCTGCGGCAGTGTGGTAGATGTCATTGGAAAGCAGGGTGATATTCTCGCCGGTCGTAACTACGCCCTTGCCCCCTGCATTACGAACTACGCAGCCCGCTAGACTCAGATGGTGGCCTTCTAGGCGTACTGCTGTGCCCCGGCTAGCTTCAATTACCACATTCTGGAGGCTAATGTGGTGAGCGCCTGGCTCAAAAACAACCGCATTTTCCAGCATAGATATGATGAATTCGGGCGGCTGAGGGGAAGGTTTCGGGTAAACATAGAGGATGCCTGTGGCGCGATCGAGGTACCACTCCCCTGGCTGATCGAGTTCTTCGAGCAGGTTAAACACAAAAAATCGACCGAACGGCTTACCTTCATCCTCGCTAAAGCCATAGGGCAATGGTGCTTCTGTGAGGGTGATGGTCTTCTCGTTGGCATCAATGCTGGCGACCTTGATTGTGTCGTCCGACCAAGTATTAGACCAACTGCCATAGACCCACGCGTCATCGACATTCCAGCGCTCAAGGCGATCGCCTTTAATCTGAAACTTCTTGCCTTTGAGACCCTCTGGAAAGCCCTGAACCTGTATCCATCCCTCTCTGGGATGTCGATTGGGGTAGCGGGCCAGCGTCAGCGCTTCACCATCCTGAAAAAGTTCCAGATGAAGCTGGCTCGCGTCTGGTTCTGTGTAGGTTCCTCGACGCTGGAGCTGACCGTAGTCCGTAATTCCCAAGGACTTCAAATCCGCTTGCAAGACTCGATCTCTTGCTGCTTCAGGCAAGCGAGCCTGTTCTGCCGGATTGGCGATCGCAGTCCATGCAGAAGCCGGAATGGGTTGCCCCGCCACCAGTCGTGCAGTTTCCCCAGGGGCGCTGCTGATCAATACTGGACGTTCAGCAGTGCCGCTTTCATTACCCGTCAGCCGCAGCGGTTGGGATAGAAAATAGGTTCCACCTCTAAGACACATGCTGACACCAGGACTTTGAAGCTTTTGGGTTATCTTCTCTGGGTTAAACAAGCCCTCTATAGGCGGGCTAATTGTAACTGTGCAATCCGCTAATGCTGATGTCCAAGATAAATCGCTGACAGTTGGTTTCAGTGAGGGCTGCTTGGAAGAACTCGTCAGCAGAAGGGAAGACTTCAGGAAGCTCATCCCAATTATCCCGATTAGAACTGCTAGGAAAAGAAGCTTGTAAGAGTTCGTCATGGTATATGAATGAATGGCAGACTTATATCGACAATCAAGATTGAGATAAGAGTCGATCCTTTTTGCTCTACGATAAGGTTGCCTTGACGGGCTTTATTTTGCAGGGGAGAAGGGACTGATTTCAATTGTTCGTTGTAATTTCTCTGTTTTTGACTTTTCTCTAGGCATCTGAAAACTGTTTATTTTGGGTTAACCAGGTACGTTGGCGCGAGGATCAAATCCTCTGCAGAAAAACCCTAAATAAGATTCAGTCTTGATTTCTTGTTCTGCCAGTTCCGACGTAAGACTTCTTATGCACAAGCAGAGTCTTACTGCGTCATGGTATAAAAAGCCACATTGCCCGGGCTATAACCTCAAAACAAGAAGTAGAAAAGAAAGAGTATTTTTCTAAATGGCTAGAGTGCTGAAATGTTCGCTTAAGTTCTTCACTGCTTTAGTGTTCAATCCGGATAAATCTGAGAAATTTTAAGGAAGCTTCTGATTATTCAGAAGCTAATTAAGGTTTGATAGATTCCTGTCCATTGAGATGCAATCTAGTGCTTTGGCATAATAGAATTTCAAGGGCACCATCTTCTCAACTCTATATTGAGCTTTTCCTTCTCACTGCCAAAAGCTAGCAAAGGCACGCAACCCATGTCTAGGTCAAAAGCGCTGATGCCCAAGTACTTCCAGAAGGTTTGGTACATACTAGGCGACTCCAGGAAACAACTCCCATTTCTGATCTTTGTTTTTACAGTTTCATCTTTCATGGAGACGCTAGGGATTGGCATGCTATCTCCCTTCTTTGGCATCGTTTCAAATCCTAATTTGATCCAAGAGAATCCTATTATTCGACGGGTTAATACTCTTCTGGGTATTCAATCTAGTCAGCAATTTATTTTCTTTCTCTGCGCTCTGATTAGTGTACTTTTTATTCTTAAATCTATTCTCTACTTTTTATCAAAGTTCTATATTCTTAGGTTTGGCAACTTTCAACTTGCCTCTATGATTGAGAGCCTAAACAGAGCTTATCTCTACAGTGATTACAACTACTTTCTGTCTAAAAACTCTTCCGCGCTAGTCAAAAACATTGCTTATGAAACCAAGAGCTTTCGATCTGCTGTTCTAATACCTTTGCTCTATGGCACCTCAAATTTTATTGTGCTGGTTTTCCTGCTAGGGCTTATGGCAGCAACTGATTTGCTGTTATTGATAGGCGTGCTGACGACCCTCCTACCAGTAGTCTTGCTGGTTTATGTGATGAGAGGTCGTCTCCGACGATGGGGAAAGAATAGCTCAGAGGCGCTGCAAAAAATTATTGTGACGCTTAACCATGGACTGGGCGGCTTTAAGGAAACTCGCGTTATCGGCTGTGAGCCTTATTTCGAGCAAGAGATGCGGAAACACACCCGTCAATATGTTCGATCCGAAGTTCTACTTTACAGCTTTGACACGCTGCCTCGAATTCTAATCGAGACAGTTCTAGTCGTTTTTATTGTTTCCTTTATTGGTATTAGCCAACTTTTTCTATCCCGCAGCACGGGTGCCCTAATTTCTAGCCTAAGTGTGTTTGCAGTGGCTTCTATTCGCCTGCTGCCTGCGCTGACTCAACTGGTTTCGGTTCTTGGAAGCTTACAAAGCTCAAAACATGCCGTTGATATCCT
Organism: Thermoleptolyngbya sp. C42_A2020_037; assembly: GCF_015272455.1. NCBI lineage: Bacteria > Bacillati > Cyanobacteriota > Cyanophyceae > Oculatellales > Oculatellaceae > Thermoleptolyngbya > Thermoleptolyngbya sp. C42_A2020_037. Next base: position 9,420 of record NZ_JACYLP010000015.1, on the reverse strand, counting down.
GTATTCAGATCTAACCACTATTGAGAAGCAGTTGGGTCAGAGGCATAATAACGTTGCGTTAAATGGTGGCAAGTTGAAATCCGAGAATCAGCCTGCAACTCTGAGCTTCAATCGACGAATTCAAATCTCCCATATCTCATACCGCTATTCTGAAAAGCTTAAACCTGCTATTGACGGAATCTCTCTGGAGATTCGGAAAGGTGAGTCTATTGCCTTTATCGGTAAATCTGGTGCAGGCAAGACTACTCTAGTGGATATTATCCTAGGGCTACTAACGCCTCAATGGGGTGACATTAAGGTCGATGGGGTCTCTATTTATCGCCATCTTCGAGCCTGGCAGAACTTAGTAGGTTACATCCCTCAGTCTATTTTTCTATTAGATGATACTGTTGAGCGCAATATTGCCTTTGGAGTTCCGGATGATCAGATTGACTCAAGAAGATTGCAGCAGGCGATCGCCGCTGCCCAACTCCAGGAACTAGTAGCCCAGCTTCCCCAGGGCATTCATACTCGTGTTGGAGAAAGGGGAGTGATGCTCTCAGGAGGGCAGCGCCAGCGGATTGGGATTGCCCGGGCCCTTTATCACGAGCGGGAAATTCTAGTGCTGGATGAGGCAACCTCTGCCCTCGACAACGAGACTGAAAAGAAGGTCAGCCAAGCCATTCAAGCCCTCTCTGGCAAGAAGACTATTATTCTTATCGCCCATCGACTGTCTACTGTTGAACATTGCGATCGCATCTATTTGCTAGAGAAGGGGAGAATTGTTAAATCTGGCAAGTACGCTGAAGTGGTGAAATAGGAGTCTCTCCAGCCTAAGTACTGCCGAAGGATGATTGATAGCCTCAGGGACAATCTTATTTTGAACTACGGCAAATCAGGGGCTTCAATTTGAATTAGCTTGACTCATAATGATTTGCTCCTCATCTGGGCCTCAACATGAATAGTACTTTCGCCCAAAAAACAATCTACATTTTAGTGTTTTCTAAAGCGATTCAGGGTAAGCGTTTTTCACGATTTAGCAGTAATCCAGGCGTTGGAGGCACGCAGTTTATTTCTATTTCTCTAGCGCTGCATCTTGCGGAAGCATATCCTGACTGGCAGGTGAGGCTAGTCAGTAACTCCGAAGTTCAGCTTGAAAACGCCACACAAAATATTAAACAGGAAATATTCGACGAAGCGATTGACTTCTTCAAAGCTTTAGCACTTTTAGAAGACCACCTACAGTCTGCAATCATTCTTGGAACAGCCTCCTTCCTCAACGGCATTGATCCTAGCCTTCTAAAGAAGTTTGAGGCGCGATTGGTCTGCTGGAGCCATCATCCTTTCGATGTAGGAGCAGCAAGTCTAGTCTCCAAGCTTACTCCTAGGGCAGTTGTTTGTGTTGGCACCTATCAGTTCTACTCCAATAAACGCCTCAATGCCAGGGTTTATCAGATCCAAAATATTTTTATTGCGCCCAGATATCCAGATACAGACTGGCGAGAAACCATCGACCCAGAAAAACTCAATATTGTCTTTCTGGGTGCTCTGGTTCCTGCTAAAGGTTTTTTGGAGGTTGCTAAAGCGTGGAGAGGACTTAAAGATCGCTTTCCTGCGGTGCGGCTACACGTTATTGGCTCTGCCGGAACCTATGGTTTAAGGTCTGACTCTGGGCTGGTCCCCACTTCTTCCGACTATGCTCAAGCCATTCTCAACTTTATTCCGGAGGAGGATATTCACCAGGGCTTAGTCATTTTCTATGGCAACTTGGGCGAAGAAAAGTTTGACATCATCCAGAAATGTGATTTAGCAATTCTGAATCCGACGGGCTACACCGAAGCGTTTCCTGCATCTCCGCTGGAGTGCATGGCATGTGGTGTGCCTGTAATTGCCTCCGATGACCACGGTATGTCAGATTGCATGAGGTTTTTCCCAGAACTGGTGCTGCGGAGTCCGCAGGATATCGTTCATCGGGTCGAATGGCTAGTTGCGGATCCGCTCCGCTATCTTGAAATCCAGCACCGAGCTATTGCCATAGCCCAGTGGTTCCATCTCCAGCGTGCGGTCATTCTCACGCGCTGGATTAGGCTGCTGGAGGCAATCTTGGACTCAACGGATACAAAACTAGACCTTGCTCCCATGCTGCCCTTTTATGGGTCAAGACGGAAGCTGATGATTCGTCGGGATATCCGCCCCCGTCTATCAGTGGCTAAGCGCTTGATTCTATCACCGTTAAAGGCGTTGGGTGTCGGGAAATAGCTGACTCGACATGAAGTTTTCATCCAGTTAAAGCTTTTATTGGTTTCTGCGTAGTTTCAACGGATTTGCGGCTCGGGGGCTGAATGTTGATATAAAGCTGCTGGATAGCAATGCAAGGGCTTGGTTTCTAAATTGGGAAGTGGTTTTAGCGATATTTTACTTGTCAACCTCAGCCGAGTAGAGAGGATCATGGGGAATCAAGAGCGAATTCGAGTGTTTATTGGCTCAGGTGAAGCTAGCCTGTTAGAGCGGAAGGTTTCTATCTATTCCCTGCGAAAAACGACTCAGCGAGCATTAGATATCTACGTCTTCAACGGCACCCACAATTCCATTGAGCTAAACGATGAAGAACCATTTTTAGCGCCCCTCTCTCTCAAGCTTAAGTATCGGAATACGACCGAATTTAGCCTATATCGCTACCTGATTCCCCAGATTTGTAACTACCAGGGCAAGGCCATCTATATTGACTCTGACACGATTTGTTTGGCCGACATTGGGGAGCTGTTCGATACGCCGCTGGGAGAGTATAACTTCTTGACAAAAGCCGATTCCTACAGCCATTTGGGTGAAAGCCTGTGGGGATTGAGCGTTATGCTAATTAACTGTGAAACGGCTCGCTTTGACCTGGAGTGCTACTATCAGGAAATCGAGCAAGGGCTGTATACCGAAAGAGATTTATCTCAAATGAGTCCTGCCTTTTTGCAGCATCATCCCTTCAAGATTGGCAAGCTCGATCCAGCGTGGAATTCGTTTGATTACTACGATCGCACGACTAAGTTAATTCACTATACCGACCTCTATCGGCAGCCTTGGAAAGCCCCTGATCATCCCTACGGTGAGCTGTGGTTTCGCCATTTTCGAGAGGCGATCGCCGCTGGTTTCATCACCGACCAAGATATCGAACTCAGTTTGGTTCGCTCCTACGTGCGGCGCGATATTCTCCAGGGCAATTCGCCGCCCCCCAGTGCAAAAGCAGCCCTAAAGCGAGTTTTTAGCTTTACGAAAGCCTCCATGCAAAACCTGCTACAGCATTTTTGAAGCTAGTGAGGTACACGGATGGTCAATAAGCCCTTGCCTCGTGAGGGCAGCGTGTGCCTCACCCCGCAAGAAAATGCTGTAAACATGCAGCCTGCCTAGAGTCTTATTCATTCCCCTCAAGTTAGGACGTAAGTTAGGACGGTATCATGATCTCGACTGTGGCTATCCCTGTTCATCAGATGGCTGAGCTTCTCAAGTTAGAAGCTAGCGCCATTCATCAAGCGGCTGAGCGGCTAGATTTCGCTCAAATCGAGCAATCCCTAACGCTGTTGCAGGAATGCAAAGGCAAAGTGGTTTTGTCCGGTGTGGGCAAATCCGGCATTGTCGCCCAAAAGATTGCTGCGACGCTCATGAGCATCGGCACGGTCGCCTTTTTCCTGCATCCTTGCGAAGCCCTACACGGAGATCTGGGGGCAGTTACGCCGGAGGATGTCGTTATCCTTTTAAGCAACAGCGGTGAGACAGAAGAGCTAGTTCAGATGCTGCCTCACCTAAAGCACCGTCGCGTCCCTATCATTGCTCTGGTGGGCAATTTGGCGTCTACTTTGGCGCGCCAGGCAGACGTGGTGCTGGATGCGTCAGTCGCCCGAGAGGCTTGCCCGCTGAACCTAGCGCCGACCACCAGCACAACGGTTGCCCTGGCGATTGGCGATGCCCTGGCGATGACCCTTATGCAGATGCGAGGCGTTACAGAAAAAGACTTTGCAATTAACCACCCGGCCGGTCGCCTAGGCAAGCGGCTGACTCTGCAAGTCAAAGACTTAATGTTTGAAGGTTCTAGCGAAGCCAAGCTTTTGCCTAGCGCCTCTTGGCTAGAGGTGGTGACGGCGATTACCAAAGGCGGCGCAGGGGCAGTATCTATCGTAGATGACCAGAATCGACTCGTGGGCCTAGTAACGGACGGAGACCTACGGCGCTGGATGCAACGAACAGAGCCGACTGCTTTGGTGAGCCTAACAGCGGAAGCTATTATGACCAAGCAGCCTGTGGCGATCGCCCCTGATGCCCTGGCCTATGATGCCCTGAGGCTGATGGAAGATCGTCCCTCGCAGATTTCAGTGCTGCCTGTAGTCGATGACCAAAACTATTGCATGGGACTGCTTCGACTGCATGACCTGCTGCGTAGTGGACTGTAGTTGATTGAAATCGCTTTAAAGGAACTTATTTCTGTCAAGCTATGCGATGCCCTAAGCTGAATGAGCTGCTAGATCCCCCTAAGGAACGAACTGGATGGCCGTGGACAGTGGAAAGCCCTCAGTTACCAGACACAATGCCTGACGGTAAGCCCTGGCCTAAAATTAGCATTGTTACGCCGTCCTATCAACAAGGGCAGTTTATTGAGGAGACAATCAGAACTGTTTTGCTTCAGGGCTATCCGAATCTGGAATACATCATTATGGATGGTGGTAGTCAGGATGAAACGGTTGAGATTATTCGACGATATGAGAGGTTTCTAACGTCATGGGTTAGCGAGCGCGATCGAGGTCAATCAGACGCTATTAACAAAGGCTGGTCTGCGTCAACGGGTGACATTCTGTACTGGTTAAACTCTGATGATCTGCTGCTGCCTGGAACTTTGGCTAAGGTAGCAGAGGCATTTAATCGTGAAGAAGGAACCCAAATTGTCTCTGGCGTTTGCTCAGTTACCGATTCAAAACTAGTAGAGTATCGCATCAAGCCGCCGCGAGATTTTGATATCGAGTATTTTTTGATGGGTGAGTTGGGTCCAGGTCAGCCAGCAGTGTTTATTTCCAGAGCAGTTTTCGAGAAGGTTGGGCCAGTGGATGAGAGCCTTCACTATACGATGGATCGTGAATACTGGACTCGTATTAGCTATCTTTGTCCTGGAATTAAGGCAGTTAAACTATCTGACAAGCTGGCAATTTCTCGAGAGTGGTTTGACTGTAAGTCTGTCAAAAACATGGGTATTGCCTATCAAGAACGTCTGAAAATTTTGGACAAGATCTACTCTCAACCAGATGTTCCATCAAATGTTAGGGGCCTGAAGCGACGTGCTTATGGTACAACGACATGGGCTTCAGCCTGTCTTTTGAAAGACGATAAAAAATGTTCTGAGGCACTGAGAATGATGTTCGCCGCTTTGCGCTGGAATCCGCTGCGGGTCAAATCAGTTCCCAAATTTCTCCTAACCCTATAGGTATCCTGTTCCCTAAGCTTTAAGGTGAGTTTGCTATGAAGATATTAGCGGTGATTCCTGCCCGATACGATTCTCAGCGCTTTCCAGGGAAGCCTCTGGTGAAGATTGGCGATCGCCCTATGGTGCAGTGTGTCTATGAAGCTGCGATGAGCTGTCCTGCCTTTGCCAAGGTGGTGGTGGCAACCGATAGTGAGCTAGTGGCAGACTGCGTGCGCCAGTTTGGAGGGGCAGTGGAAATGACGCGATCGGATCATGCAACGGGAACTGATCGAGTAGCGGAAGTGGCGGAACGCTATCCTGAGATGACGGCGATCGCCAACGTGCAAGGGGATCAGCCGTTTGTCACGGGTCAAATGCTAACTCAACTGGTCGCACCTTACCTCAATGGCGAATCTCCTGCCATGACGACATTAGCCTGCCCCCTTGACATGGAAAAGGGATACACCGATCCCAATTCGGTAAAGGTACTTTGTGATCGCCACAGCAATGCAATTTACTTCTCGCGATCGCCCATTCCTTACTTTCGGAATCCTGGCAGCGTCCCAGTTTTTCATCATTTAGGACTGTATGCCTTTAGTCAGGAGTTTTTATCTAAATATGCTCACCTAACGCCAACGCCGCTTGAGCAGTGTGAGGGATTGGAGCAACTTAGGGTTTTAGAACATGGGTTCTCAATTCGAGTCTGTCTTACGGAAAAATCAGTCCTCGAAATTAACACACCCGAAGACCTAATTCAGGCTCAGCAGTTAATTAAAGGCGCAGCCACGGTGAATCATGCTTAGACCGAAAGAGTTGTTCCTGTATGGGCGGCCTGCGAAGTTATCTGAGTTCAAATTTGATGAATCGGGTAAGGATTCAATCATAGCCTGCCCGCGCCCGCCCAAGGAGGCGGTGGCAGCCGGTCGGGCGATCGCCGTTCCTGCTGGGGAGTTTAGCGTTGATCAGGTAATCAAGCAACTTCCACCGGGCTATCAGCCGGATATCGTGCATATCTCTGCCCGCAACTTGAACTTCAAGCCCATCGGGCTGCATCGGTTCGGCTGCCCTACGGTCATGAAACTGGGCGACACATTTCACTGGGGAGATGGCACCCTCAGCGGCATGGTTCAGTACTGCCGCCAGCTTCAGTGCGACTATCACTGGGTCTATCAGGGGGTGCAACACCTCCATTTTTTTGCAGAAGCAGGTCTGAAAAATGTCTTTTGGCTACCGGGAACAATGGCCATTGATCCCTATGTGCCACCGCCATCAGACACCAAGCTCTACGATGCTGTCTTCCGGGGTTCCAGGTCAGAATTTCACGTTCAGCGGAGCCGCTTGATTAGTGTTTTAGAACAGTCTGGGGTGGCAATTGATGTTGCCAGCAAGCCCTACCGAGCAAGTCTAGATGACTATCCCAAAGCGAAGATTGTCCTTAACTGTAGTCTTAATGGCGATCTCAATCGTCGCGTGTTTGAAGTGTTGATGGCCGGTGGATTTCTCCTGAGCGATCGCCTCAGTCCTCAGGCTGGTCTTTCTCAGCTATTTCAGGAGGGAACCCATCTCGAGTGCTACGGTGATGAACAAGAATTGCTTGATAAGATTTCCTACTACTTGAGCCATCCAGAAGAAGCTGCCCAGATTGCGTCGGCCGGGCAGCAGCGCTTGCTAGAGTGTTTTAGCCAGGCTGATATCAAGCAAAAATTCTATCGCTACGTCCTCAACCACGAACCATCCCCGCCCTTCACGCTACACCACGATCCGCGTGCCGCCGTTGCTCCCTGCCGAGATCTTGATTTCCTCCATAGCCGCATCAAACTTTATGAAATTGTGCAGGAATTGCACCGAATCAACCCCAAAATTAGCCTGATTTATTGGCAGGGCAAGTGTAAAGAGTTATTAGCGGATTTGGCTGACTTGCCCCGATTAGAAATTACCTACGCTGGTGACGCGCTGAGTGAAGTAAAAGATTACTGTGCCCGAGTGGGAGTGGCGAATCAAATTTGCTTTCAGCACTCCTCCTCTAAGGCTCAGATAGAGCAGTCCATCTACCAAGTTGTGATCATTGATCTGCCGAATGATGACGTAGGACTATCGCGCTGGGCCGAAGAGGCGGTGGCCTTAACCGCTGAATCTGGGTTGCTCTTGATTGCTCATCAACCTATGCCTGGCCTCCGTCGCAAAATCGATGGTTTACTCAAGGCGAAGGGGCTCAAGCCGGTCAGACTCGGCTTCCCTAGCCAAACTTGGGAACCGCAAAAGCCGACCTATTTGGCTTATCAGAGGGGGGAGTCCCCAAATATCGCTGCATCTGCCCCACGGCTGAGCCTCCAGCCCATGTCACTCAGGGTTCATCTGATTCAGAGTGTTAAAAGCCTGCCTTGGTTTCGAGCCGGACGACGGTTGTACCTTGCCACACGAAGATAGTAATAGAGTAGACCTCACATTAGAAGCACTAAAAGCAACTGTTTCTGAAGCAGAGTTTGTTACGCCTAAATCATTTTTTAATCATTTTTGGATTTTTCACGTTCCTACTCCTGTTCCAACTCGCTTGCCCCCTTTAGGAGAACACCCATGCCATGTATCCAGGTTGCTGACTGGTTTGCGATTGGAGACAGTCAACCATTGACGCTGATTGGCGGGCCCTGCGTGATTGAGTCTGAAGAGTTCACGCTGAAGATGGCAGAAGCGATTAAAGCCGTGTGCGATCGCCTTGGAATTCAGTTCATCTTCAAGTCTTCCTTCGACAAGGCCAACCGCACTTCCATTAGTTCATTTCGCGGCCAGTCCCTTGAGGCAGGGTTGGAAATTCTTCAGAGAGTCAAAGACAAAGTTGGAGTGCCCGTTCTGACCGACATTCATGAGAGCTATCAAGCTGCAGCTGTGGCTGAAGTAGTGGACGTACTCCAAATCCCAGCGTTTCTGTGTCGGCAAACGGATCTGCTCTTGGCGGCAGCAGCCACCGGACGAGCCATCAATGTCAAAAAGGGTCAGTTTCTTGCGCCGTGGGACATGAAAAATGTAGTCCGCAAGCTTGAGGCGGGCGGGGCAACCAATCTTTTGCTCACAGAGCGCGGCACCAGCTTTGGCTACAACACGCTTGTCGTAGACTTTCGCTCGCTACCCCAGATGCGAGAGCTTGGCTACCCTGTGGTGTTTGATGCGACCCACAGCGTCCAAATGCCCGGTGGTCAGGGAGATAAGTCTGGGGGACAGCGCCAGTTTGTTCCTTACCTGGCGCGGGCCGCCGCGGCGGTGGGCATTGATGCCCTATTCATGGAAATTCATGAAGACCCAGACAACGCGCCGAGCGATGGGCCTAACATGATTCCTCTCGCAAATCTGGAGTTGACGCTGCGACAAATCCTGGCTGTACACAACAGCCTGCTGGAGGTGGCTCATGGATAAGATGAGTCCTGAGCAACTAAAGCCTTACTTATCTCGCGTTAAGCTGCTGGCGCTCGATGTCGATGGCGTGATGACCGACGGAGGCCTCTACTACACGGACACAGGCGAAGAACTGAAGCAGTTCAATGTCAAAGACGGCATGGGAATCAAGCTGGTCATGGAACGTGGCCTAGTAGTAGCCATCATCACCAACAGCACGTCGAATTCCGTGATCCACCGTGCTAAAAAATTGGGAATCACTCACCTGTTTATGGGTGTGGAGGACAAGCTGGCTGTTCTTCAGAACTTGTGTTCAAAATTAGAAATTTCCTTGGAGGAGGTTGCTTATGTTGGGGATGATGTAAACGACTTGGCAGTGCTCAAAGCAGTTGGGTGTCCTCTGACCGTAGCAGATGCGATCGCCTCTAATCAGGATGCAGCCATCTACATTACAGAACGTCCAGGTGGGCGAGGTGCAGTACGGGAGGTCTGTGACTTACTACTAGAAAGTCAAGTCAGTTAGCGGCCTAAGCAACTGTAAGAATCAACAGAATCATATACAGCTACAGAGGTGTTGAAAGATAGCTCAACATACAAAAAATGGGGGCAGAATGTAGTAT
>NZ_JACYLP010000039.1:0-18686 GCF_015272455.1 Thermoleptolyngbya sp. C42_A2020_037 | reverse complement strand
TCAAAATGCGATGGCGTTACTTTTTCTCTCCATCCTTTACGTTAATCCACTATCACTTTGCGATATTGCTCCGCAACGCTGGCGCGATCGCCAAAAATTCCCCACACGGGGAATGAGGCTGACCGATGCGGCCGAGCAAATTGGAACTATAGCGAGTTTGCATCGCAGAAAACAGCTTCAACCAATCACAGATCCAACCCATCAACGCAACGGCTTTTGAGCCAACGTTGAAGCCGCTTGAGCCAATATTTCTGACCGCTGCATAAAAACTCGCGTCGAACCTGACATCTTAATCGAGCCTGTAGTCCCCAAATTGCGCTCAAGAAATCTGACTGAGAAATCTGACTAAGAAATCCGACTAAGAAATCCGACTGAGAAATCTCGCAGAATCTCTTCTGGCAAGGCTCCAGGCTAGTTTGACGATACGGACAAACCTGATTCACCGCATCTATTACCTGGTCTATCCCTATGTCTAAGTCCACTGCCCCCTCTGGATCGACGACTCCGCTCCGCCCGTTTCAGCTCCGCAAAGTTCAGCCCGCTCCATCTACTCCGTCTGTTGAGTCCGCTCCATTCAATACCGCAAGTCTCCTCAGCAATCCGCCGCTCGACCCGCTCTTTTCTGACCAATGGCACCTGGTTAATACCGGACAAACTGGCGGCTTGCCCGGAATCGACATCAATATCGCAAACGTCTGGGAAGACTACACAGGCGCGGGTGTGAACGTCGGCATCATCGACGACGGTGTGGAATATATCCACGACGACCTGTTCCTGAATTACAACAGCGATTTGGAACTGGATGCCGCCGAAAACGACGGCGACCCCGCGCCTGAGTCTGTGTTTGATTCTCACGGAACCTCTGTAGCAGGGCTGATCGCCGCTTCTGCCAACGCGGTTGGTGGGGTTGGCGTTGCGCCAGAGGCCAGTATTTCGGCCCTGCGGCTCGATTTTTGGACGCTCGACGAGTCAGATTTCATTGCCCAGGCCACAACGGCGCTCTACCGAGCCGCCAACTTTGACGTAGTGAACAATAGCTGGGGCTACGTCTTCCCGTTCTATGACAATTTCTCTACCCCTGCCTACGAAGGCTTTGGCAATGCGCTGCAAAACGCTGCCGAAAACGGGCGCGGCGGGTTGGGAACAGTGGTCGTGTTTGCGGGCGGCAACGGGCGCGGTTTTGGCGACAACGCCAACTATCACAACCTAGAAAACTCCCGCTTCACGATCGCCGTTGGGGCGATCAACCACTTCGGGGAATACACCTTCTACAGTTCGCCGGGAGCTAACCTGCTGGTGTCTGCGCCCGGTGGGGAATTTGACGACGGCATCGTGACCACTGACCTGTCGGGACGGTCAGGCGACGACCCCGGCGACTACACTAGCAACTTTGGCGGCACCTCTGCCTCTGCCCCCATCGTCAGCGGGGTGGTGGCCCTGATGCTGCAAGCCAACTCGTCCCTGGGCTATCGGGATGTGCAGGAAATTCTGGCCTACTCGGCTCGCCAGACCGACGCGACGGATTTGGGCTGGTCGTTTAATGGCGCAAAGAACTGGAATGGCGGCGGGCTGCATGTCAGCCATGACTATGGGTTTGGGCTGGTGGATGCCCATGCGGCCGTGCGCCTAGCAGAAACCTGGAATGCTCAGAGTACCTTTGACAATGAGCAGGTCGTGAGCGCCACCAGCACGCCAGACCTAGAGATTCTTGACCTGGATACGGTCAGCGACTCGATTACGATTACGGAGGGGCTGAAGATTGACCAGATCGAGGTGGTGCTGGATTTGGAGCATACCTATCTGGGCGATCTGCGAATTGTGCTGACTTCGCCCGACGGCACCGAAAGCGTGCTGGTGGCCAATCCCTTTAGCTTCGACACAGAAATCAAGTTCACCCTGAGCAGCACTCACCACTGGGGCGAGACGGGTGTGGGCGACTGGACGCTGAGCATTACCGACGAGTTTGGGCTGGATACGGGCATTCTCAATAGCTGGACGCTGAAGCTCTACGGCGACGCGCTCAGCGAGGACGACACGTACATCTACACCAACGAGTTTGGCAAGTTCAGCGCGGATGCCAGTCGGACGACGCTGACCGATACCGCAGGCACCGATACGCTCAACTGTGCGGCGGTGACCTCGAATCTGGAAATTGACCTGACCCCAGGGGCGAATAGCCTGATCGCGGGCACGACGCTGAAGATCGCCGACGGAACCCTGATCGAAAACGTCTTTGGCGGCGACGGGGATGATGAGATTCGCGGCAACCTCCGCGACAACGAACTGCGGGGCGGACGGGGCGACGACAGCTTGAAGGGGCAGGCCGGCCGCGACCTGCTGGAAGGCAACCAGGGCGACGATGTGCTGGAAGGAGGCGACGGGGCCGATCGGCTGTTGGGGGATGCGGGCAGCGATCGCCTGATTGGGGGGCGCGGCAACGACACGCTGAGCGGCGGCGAAGGGAGCGATCGCTTCGAGTTTCGAGGCAGCAGCGCTTTCTCGGCAGCAACCTTCGGTGTGGACACGATCGCTGATTTCAACTGGTTTGAAGGCGATCAGATTGTCCTTAGCAAGCGCGTGTTTACGGCGTTAACCAGCAGCGTGGGCGATGGGTTTAGCAATGCCAACGAGTTTGCGGTGGTGAGTAGCGATCGCGCTGCGGGCCGCAGCCGTGCCTTCATCGTCTATAACCAGTCCACGGGTGCCCTGTTCTATAACCAAAACGGCAGTGCCAACGGGCTGGGATCTGGCGGCAAGTTTGCCTCGCTGGCGGGTACGCCCTGGATGGCGGGCATCGACTTTGCGATTGCGGCATAGAGGGTTTCTTGCCTGACCCAACAGTTGAGTCACCGTTGAGATGGGCGCTGGGCGCGTGTCTCGACGGTGCGTTTTTATGCGTCTCTGCTGCCTGGAAAGCGGCTAAAGCTGTGTCCAGCGGGAGCGCGATCGCCGGATTTCTTGCCAGGTTTCGAGCCAGTCTTGCAGGCGGGGCTGCTGGGCGAGGCGCTGCTGTTGCCAGGCGATCGCCGTTTGCCGCAAGATGTCTGCGGTGCTGGGGGAAGCGGCAACGGGTAGCTGGGCAAGCGATCGCACTCGGCAGTGTTCCTGGAGGGCGATCGCCACTGTAGACATCGCTTCTTCGGCATCCAGCCCCGCCAGGTGCAGACCGAGGATGCGACCATTGCGGCGGGCGATGAGTTTGCAGAATCCAGTAGGAGCCGCTTGCATGGACGCTTTGGGGTTGAGTTTGAACGGCAGCGTTTGCACAACTACCTCTGCCCCGTGGCGGTCGCGCCCGCGTTGCGAAGCAACCTCGCGAGCCTCGGCTTCGGTCAGCCCGATGCTGGCGATCGCGGGCTGCGTTGCAATCACCATCGGCAGCAGCTCTGGGCGCAGGTGGCGGTTGGGCAAAAACACAGCATTGCGGACGGCAAGCTGGGCCTGCTGGCGGGCGGCGCGGGGGCTGGTGCAGGCAAAGATTCGCGCATTAAAGGTTTGCAGCGTTGGGTAAACCCGCAGCCCGTCTGCCTCTAGGCGAATATTTGCCGCTTCCAGGTTTAGCCCGTCCCAGTCGGGCACAGGCTCCGTTGCGTTGAGCAAGCAATCCACCGTCTGCGCTCCATCCGGCAACGCCAGCTTCACGGTTCCGGCGTGGGAATGAACCTGGGTCAGCGTGTCCGCCGGGTAGATTGCGATGCCATCTGCCTCCAGCGAGGCCAGCAGCAGGCGGCGGAGGTCAGAATCGAGACAGGCAATTCGGCTCCGCGAGGCGGGTGTCAACCGTCCACCAGGAAGCCCGCTGTGGCTTACAGCATTCGAGGCCAAATCCAGCAGCAGCGTCACCTGGCTGCCCAGTCGATGCAGCGCTTGCGCCAGTTCTACGGCCTGTGCGCCCTCTCCCCAGACGGCAATTCGCCCAGGCAGGTGGGACAGGGCAGGATTCAAAAACTCTGCCGGAGTCTGGGCAAGGGTCTTCATTTCGGCCATGGCGTTGAAGTTCCCATTGAAGTTCCCCGCCTCTAGCGGACGCACCCGACTTCCTGGAGCCAGCAAATAGGCCCGCGATCGCAGCGTTCGCTCTCCTGCCCGCACGCCCAGATGGGGCCGTCGAAAAAATTCGCCCTGCCCCACCACCACATCCACGCCCGCCGCTGCCACCTGCGAGAGTGAGGTCTCTTCTGCCAAGTCGGTTGCTATGACCTCTGCCCATTGCCGCACCGCTGCCCACGCTGGCGGCGACGAAAACTCCGATAGCCCCATCTGCGCCAAGCGCGATCGCCCCTCTATCAAGCGCCCGATCTGCATGAGGGACCGATGTTGTGTTTCTAGACGTAGCGCTGCCTCGGCTCTGTCCGGTTCTACCAGGGCTACCCTTGCTTGGAGTGCCCGTGCGGCGATCGCCGCCTCCCGCGCCGCCAGAGAGCCGCCGAGGATGATCAGGTCGTAGTCGAGAGGGGGCATGGGGGAAGAGGGAGGAGGGAAGAACGAAGAACGAAGAACGAAGAGGGAAGAGGGAAGAACGAAGAACGAAGAGGGAAGAGGGATTGAGTGGGGGTGTTTGTGGATCGCGCCTATCTCGCTTGTGGCTCCCCTTCGCCTATCCCTTGTATCTTAGAAGGCAAGCGGCACGCTGATTTGCCTCAAGTTGGCTCATACTGAGGATGAGTCCAGATTGATATTGCCCAACCCTCCGCAACTCGAACCGGGGTTGACTTTCTAGATCATTGCCCACTTCCCTATGCAAACCTCTGAGCCGCCCATTTCCTTTAGCAACCTCAACCCGACGGCCGACCTGCCGGGGTTTGACGCGCAGGAGCCACCCGACCCCAAGCTGATTGATGCTTGCGTTCATTGCGGTTTTTGCCTGGCGACCTGCCCCAGCTATCGGGTGATTGGTAAAGAAACCGACTCGCCCCGCGGCCGGATTTATCTAATGGACGCGATTAACGAGGGCGACGCGCCGCTGGCAGCCAGCACAGTGCAGCATTTTGATAGCTGTCTGGGCTGTTTGGCCTGCGTCACCACCTGTCCCTCTGGGGTGCAATATGACAAGCTGATCGCCGCGACGCGCCCGCAGATTGAGCGTAACTTCGAGCGATCGCTCCCCATGCGTCTGCTGCGCCGCCTGATCTTCTCGCTGTTTCCCTATCCCAACCGAATGCGGCTACTCATGCGGCCCGTGGGGCTATACCAAAAATCGGGCTTGCAAAAACTCGTGCGATCGCTCGGCATTTTGCCCCAACTTGCGCCCCAGCTTGCGGCAATGGAGGCACTATTACCGCCCCTCTCGCCCCAAGCGTTTCAAGATCGCCTGCCAGAATTTGTCCCTGCCCAGGGCAAGGCGCGGTATCGCGTCGGGCTGATTCTCGGCTGTGTGCAGCGGTTATTTAACCCAGAGGTGAACGAGGCGACGGTGCGCGTGCTAACGGCCAATGGCTGCGATGTAGTAATTCCCAAGGCGCAGGGCTGCTGCGGCGCACTGTCGCACCACCAGGGACAAGAGCAGCAGGCCCAGGCTCTAGCGCGGCAGATGATCGACACCTTCGAGCAGGCAAAGGTGGATTTTGTGCTGATCAACGCCTCCGGCTGTGGGCACACGCTGAAGGAATACGGGCACATTTTGAAAGGGGATGCGGCCTATGGCGATCGCGCTCAAGCCTTTGTGCAAACCGTCAAAGATGTCCAGGAATTTCTCGCCGAAGTCGGGCTGACGGCTCCCCTGCATCCTCTGCAAGACGACCCGCTGACGCTGGTATATCAAGACGCTTGCCATATGCTGCACGGGCAAAAAATCAGCCTGCAACCGCGCCAGCTTTTGCGGCAAATTCCCGGTGTGCAGCTTCGGGAACCCATCGATGCCGCCCTCTGCTGCGGCAGCGCGGGCGTGTACAACATCTTGCAACCCGAAGTCGCCGAGGAACTGGGGCGGCAAAAAGTCACCAACCTGCTGAACACGGGTGCATCGGTTATTGCCTCCGCCAACATCGGCTGCTTTGTGCAAATCAGCCACCACGTGGAACGCCAGGGCAAGTCGGTTCCTGTGCTGCATCCGATGCAGTTGCTCGATTGCTCGATTCGCGGCGTGGGGGTGTGAAATCGCGTCCCCCCATTCCGGTTCTCGTCCCTTTTTTTGCTCTCCCCAACCCGTCACCCACTCGTCACCCATCATGCTCGAACTCCTTTTTAACGCTGCTAACCTCTTCGTGCTGCCCTTCTGGGCGCTGATGATTTTCTTGCCCAATTGGGGCATGACGCGCCGGGTGATGCAGTCCTACTTGCCGTTTGTGGCGCTGGCGGGGCTGTATGTGTACCTGTTTGCCAGCAACCTCACCACGACCTCTGCTCAGGATTTTGCCAGCACCCAGCTGGCGGACATTGCGCGGCTATTTAGCAATGAGGCGATCGCCGCCACAGGCTGGGTGCATTACTTGGTCATGGATTTGTTTGTCGGTCGCTGGATTTATTGGGAAGGACAGCGGACAGGCGTGTGGACGGTGCATTCCCTGGCGCTGTGCCTGTTTGCCGGGCCGATGGGGCTACTGTCGCACCTAGTCACAAGCTGGCTCTGGCGCGGCAAATCGACGGAAACCGCCCCTTCGGAAGCAGCCACCGCCTCACCCGACTCGACCCAGGTCGGCTCCTCAACCTGAGTTCCGATTAATACCTGAACGGCCTCCCGAAATTGCCAGAAAACGGCCAGAAGCCGATTTGTTTTTGCAGGGGAACTATTTTGCACCAAATGTCGCCATCAGAACTGGGGGGATGGGCCCGCCGGTCGGATTCGAGCGGCGATCGCTACCATACAGGTGCATGGCAGGGCTGGGGAATTCGGTTCGGAACTGGAGTAGCAGAGAGAACCCGCAATCCAGATTTAGTTGATATCATATAATAGTATCAATTACTCCTGTGTAATGCAGAGTGGGGCGATCGCCCAGAAACTCCGTAAAATCACCGGGATGGGCGATCGCGCTGCTGAAGAGTACTACAGGACGTGTATTTAGAACGCGCATACAAAAAGCCGACGATGCCCGGTTCTGCCACAAAACTGGGCGACGAATGAGGACACCAGCGAACCAGAAGGGGAGGTTCATAACCGATGAGCATCGAAGATAAGATCTCGCCTGCCTTTGACCCGCTGCTTGCCGAGCGAAAATCCAACGAAAAGATCGATGCAATCGTCATCTACGAATCTCCCAAGCTAGAAGACTTGCCGACGCTGGAGGAATTGCGGAGCAACAAGACGCGCCTCAGCTATCTCAAAGAGCGGGCCAAGCGTCAGCAGGCGATCCAGGCGCAACTGTTTGAGAGCTATCAGACCCAGGGCGCAAAACATTTCCAGAGCCATGAGGAACCGGCGATCGCCCAGATTGGCTCTGGAGCACTGCCCGTGGCAGCCGTCGAAGTGACTCGCAGTTCGCTGCCTATGCTGGCCCGCCATCCCAACGTGGTTGCCATTTTGCCCAACCAGCGCGTTAGGCTGATCCAGCCCCAGGACGTGTCCTACGAGTTGCCCGATCGCCAAGAACTAGAGCAGGGCGCAACCTGGGGACTGCAATATCTGGAAATTCCTGAATTGTGGGAAACGACCAAGGGCGCGGGCGTGCGCGTGGCGGTGCTGGATACGGGCGTTTATGGCGACCACCCAGCGCTCCAGGATCGGGTAAAAGAATTTGTGGTGATCGATCCCCTCGGTCGCACGATTAAAACTTCAACCAGCTTCGACAGCGACCAGCACGGCACCCACGTCTGCGGTACGATCGCCGGGGGGCAAACGCCGCAAGGACTCGCCATTGGGGTTGCACCAGAGGCCGACTTGGTGGTGGGCGGCGTGCTGAACGGCTCTGGAACCACAATCGCCCTGGTGCGCGGCCTGGTGTGGGCGGTGGAAAACGGAGCGCAGGTGATCAATATGTCCCTTGGGTTCAGCTACTATGACCCCCGATTTGGGCTGATTTTTGAGGAACTGATGCAGCAGTATGGAATTGCCTCGGTGGTGGCGATTGGCAACAGCAACCACGGAAACTCCTGCTCTCCGGGAAATGCCTACAGCGCCTTTGCGGTCGGCGCAGTGGGGCGCATGTCTCGCAACCGGGCCGATGTCGCCTTTTTCAGCAGCGGCGCCAGCCTGGTCTATCCCGACCCCAACCATAAACTGGTGACGAAGCCCGATATCGTCGCCCCTGGCTGCAATGTGTATTCTTGCATTCCGCCAGAGGGCGAATCGGAAGGGCACGAGTATGCCGTGATGGATGGTACTTCGATGGCTACGCCGCATGTTTCTGGGGCGATCGCCCTGCTGATGGCCGCCAAGCCCGACGTACCCACGACCGCAATCCTGGAAGCCCTCTGCCAGACCGCCAAGCATCCCGATGGCGACAAATATCGTCCCGACAATCGCTGGGGCTATGGGCTGATTCAACCCCTGGAAGCGCTCAGAGCGCTGAATTCCTAGCGAATTTTGAGCCAAAACTTCAGTTCTTTAGTTGAAAGGCTAACTTACTGAACGTACTAACTTGCTGAACGTGCTGACTTGCTGAACTTTCTGTCTTGCGTCATACTGCGCTTGGCAGAGTTTTCTGAAGTTTCTGTCATTGCTTTGAGTTTTCGGATAGGCTGAAGGAACACACTTGGGTTGCAGATCGTTTTCTCCGTTTCCAAGGTGAGCTTGAGGTTGGCTGAGCTATGGCAGACGCGCTGCGAGATACGGACGGCTGGTTGAATAGCGATATAAGTTCTCTGGAGTCTTCGCCTATGCCGCAGGCGGAGGCTTCACGGGGTTGCCATGCCGCTTATCGAGAGAGTCGGGAAAGCGCCAGTCATGGCACAGGTCGTCAGGGCGATCGCGTTCAAGAGCGCTTGCCTAGAACAAACGCACCCGAAATGGAGCCTAAAGTCGAGCCTAAAATTATCGAGCCTGAAATTCGCGTTGGTTCACCCAAGCATCTGTCCAAAATCAGCCCAGAATTTGGCGCACGGCTGGAGCATCTGAAGCCTCAGCAGAAAATTCGGGCGGTGGTGATGCTGGAAACCGATCGCTCTGAGGGTGGACGAGGGCCAGGTAGCCCGCTGCCGCCTGCCCCAGCCCGCCGCCAAACGCCAGAGGAACGACAAGCGGCGATCGCCCGCATTCGCACTGCCGCCCAGCGTTCTCTGGAGGAGATTCGCCCCATCTTGGAAGCCTTTCACGCCAATTTGCTTGCGCCCTCTCCCGACGCGGTTGGCGCAGTTCCGGTCGAAATTGACGCGGCAGGCATTCCTGCACTGGCCCAGTCCAATCGGGTTCGCACGATTTTGGAAGACCAGGAAATCCACACGATTGACGGTTCGCGAGTGCGGCGATCGCGTCCTTTGCCCTTCTCTCGCTGAGTCGGTTTATCTCTAAAATCAGGTCTTTCTTGGAGTTTTTTCATTTCGTCCTTCCTGTGCGGTTGCAGTCTGCTGCATCCGTTGCACGGGCTAATTTGGAGGGTGTATCCCACTTTTGTAACCCTCACCCTAAATCCTTCTCCCAAAGCAGGAGAGGGACTTCCAGTCCGGCTCCTTTTCTCCCAAAAAGGGAGAAGGGGTTGGGGGATGAGGGCAAACTTGCAGAACTGGGATGCGCCCAATTTGCAGTGCCTATCTGCGCCCTAATTCGCGCCCCAGTTCGCGCCCAAGTTTGCACCCAAGTTTGTATCCGAGTCTGTGCCAATCTTCCCGCTAGTATTCCTGCGTGTGGCGGGCTTTCCTTGACCCAGCGACCATTCCCCGAAATGATGAGCTTGGGGCGGAGTGGATGCGCCTGTGCCAATTTTGGATTTTAGATTAGCGATTTTGGGCTGCCTATCTAGTTGCCCCGCCAGTTGCCCCGCTAGTTGCCCCGCTAGTTGCTTATCTAGCGGCTTAGCCAAGCGCCTGTGACCTGCTCCTCAGCCCAAACCCCTGACCCCCTGACCCTTTATACAGTTTTCGTTGGATTTTATGACTATTGCTCCGTTGACTCGACAAAAGCCCCGATATGTCGTTCTGCTGTTTATGGTGGGCGTGCATTTGGGGGCGCTGCTGGCGCTGCTGCCAGGAATGTTTAACTGGGGGGCGATCGCCCTCCTCGTCTTTCTGCATTGGGTGACGGGTGGGCTGGGCATCACCCTGGGCTGGCATCGGCTCGTTAGCCACCGCAGCTTTCAGGTGCCCAAATGGCTGGAATATTTTCTGGTATTTTGCGGCACGCTGAGTATGCAGGGCGGCCCGCTGGAGTGGGTCGGGCTGCACCGTCACCACCACGTCCATTCCGATCAGGAGCGCGACCACCATGACTCCGGCCGCGGCTTTTGGTGGAGCCACATGGGCTGGATGTTCTATGACGTGCCCGCCATGGCCGAAACCGACCGCTATACCCGCGATATTTCCGGCGATCCGGTTTATCAATTCTTTCAGCGGCATTTCTTCTGGATTCAGGTGGCGTTTGGCGGGTTGCTATACCTGCTGGGGGGCTGGCCGTTTGTAATTTGGGGCGTGTTTGTGCGGCTGGTGGTGGTGTATCACTGCACTTGGCTGGTGAACAGCGCCACCCACCGCTTTGGCTATCGCAGCTATGATTCGGGCGATCGCTCGACCAACTGCTGGTGGGTGGCGCTGCTGACCTACGGCGAAGGCTGGCACAACAATCACCACGCCTTCCAGTATTCCGCCCGCCACGGGCTGGCCTGGTGGGAGCTTGACCTCACCTGGGCGACGATCGCTCTGCTGCAAAAGCTGGGACTCGCTACTCAGGTCAAGCTGCCCAACGCCAAGGCTTAGCGTGAATCTGGCATGAATCTCTGGTCATTCCTCTACGGGCGCTCATCTAAGGCTTTGTTAACTTCCTGCACCAGACTAGACGCAGGGTTCTAAAATTTCGGGAATATCCTGGCGCGGAATTTTAAGCTGCCGCGAGTTCTGGATCACTCTCCGGATCAACCACGGTCTGGATCACCAACGGTCGCAGAAGGAGAACCTTCATGGGTGCAATACAGCTAGAGGAGGCGCTGCCCTATCGCTGGGCAGAGTCGCCAGCGGGGCGTGAGGCCTGTGCCAATGACCAGCGCTGGCTGGGGGGCATCGTGGCAAACGCGGCTCCGTTTTCGGACTGGTGGGCCAAGGCGCGAATTGTGCAGCTTGCCTACGAACCGATGTATGGCGCAGATCCCGCAGTGTATCAGGGAAAAGCTGACCCCAGGGCGATCGCCGATGTGCTCCATGATGAACTCAAAGCCTATGCCCAAGCCTTTGACTGGGCCCAGTGCCAGGAGCGCTATCCCGGCTTTTGTCGACTTGTAGACGAAGATTACGTCATCAAAACGCTGAACCACTGGAAGCGCCGCGAGTTTACCAAAGCCATTGGACGAAACTTTGAGGTGTATCGCTATTTGGGGCAGGCAGGCAAGCAGGGCGAATGCGGCGAGTGGTGTACCCAAAATACGTTTCTGGTCGTCAGCACGGCATCGGTGTCGCTGGCGGTCGAGCGATCGCTCCCCAACCCCAAGCTGTTTCGCCCGCTGTTTAATGTCGATGAACTGGCGGAAATCATTCACCAGCGCAACATCCGCGCCCTGACCCTGCGGACGCACGGCTACGCCAACCCGGCGGGCGGCTTCTACAAGTTTCTCTCCGACGAAGCCAACTATCTCTTTGCTAAACCCAAACCCGGCGGGGAACCCACCGACACGCTCGGCGAAGACCATCTCTACATCGGCTATCACTGGCCCAGCGAACAGCCTGTGTTTAACCGGGGGCTGATCCGGGACTCCATGAGCAATCTAGAAATTTTAATGAAATTTCTGGGGAGTCTGCTGCTGCTCAGCTTTATTCCCAGCGTGGTGCTGATTGGCATTACGGAACTGGCAGAGAAGATTGACCTTGTGCGGGATGTGGGACCGCAGTGGCATTTGGCGATCGCCGCTGGGGTGTTTTTCCTGTGGCTGTCGCTGCTGATGCTGCTGCGGTCGGTGGTCTATCAGCGCGATCGCTATCGGGCGATTCACTATGGCGCACCGGATCTGGCGGAGTTTTTCTGGCGGCTAGATAAGTCACTAAAGCGGCTCATGCTCCAGGACATGGGACTGCCAGAACGCGACAAGCGGGCCCAACTGGCCCTCAAGCGCAGCCGCAAGCTGGTGAACCTGATTGGTCACAGCATGGGCGGGCTGGTGCTGGTGAACGTGCTGCGCGTGTTGTCAGATCGCTTTGGCAAAGACGATCAAGAATCCAATGACGATGGACTGGGCGATTGCCTCAAGCTGGGCAAGCTGATCCTGGCCTCGCCCGATATTCCCCTGGAGCTGCTGCGGGAAGGGCGAAACAACTACGTCCGCTCTGCCATTCGCCGCTGCGAGCAAATATACCTGATGTCGAGCGATCGCGACATTGTGTTGCGCTATCTCTCCACCCTGGGCAACTGGTTTAGCGAACCCAGCGTGGAAATGTCAGGTCTGCGCCTGGGCAACGTGTTTTTGCCGCCCAACCCAGAGAAAGAAATTGAAAAAACGCCCCGCCGCAAGCGCCGCCGAGAGCAACTGAAGATTCTGCTGATTCGCGGCGCAATTTTGACTCGTCAGGCGGTGCGTCCCACGTCTGCCTACGATTTGTTTGAAAATTTCAGCTACCTGGACTGCTCCAAGATGAAGGGCGTGAACGCGGTTGCCCTGGATCTCAACCCGTTCACCGCGATTCCCATCGACGCGATTAACACCTTCTTCTACCTGACAGGGCGCATCGATGTGCATGGCGGCTACTTTTTTACCTACACGCCGACGTTCAAACTCTTGCCGTTTCTGATGCAAGTCACTGCGCCCAGCGAAGAAGATGTCCGCCACGAACTGGATCGCTTTGATGAACGCGACACGATTCGGTTTCTCTATCGCGCCATCCCCACGCCGGGCAGCGTGGACATTGACACGAGCGTCGTCGAGTCGGACGAACGGAGCGACATCGCGATAGGATCATCAGAAGCGCCCTAACTTCTGGTTTTTGCCACTGCGTCCCTCATGCTTGAGTCGTTGAGTCGATTACCCCGCATTTTTACGATTGGGCTGATCTTTCCCGTCGTGTTTCTCAACGCTTGGCTGCTGCTGCTGTTTGCCCAATGGCTCCAGCCGCTAATCAGCACCCTGATTGCCGCAACGCTCGTTTCTTTCTTGCTGGACTATCCCATCCGCTTTTTGCAGCAGCGCGGGGTGCGGCGCAGCATTGCCGTCGGAGTCGTGTTTCTGCTGTTCCTGATCGTGCTGAGCGTGCTGCTGGTGTTCATCGTGCCGCTGATCTTGCGCCAGTCGAACGAGTTGCTCACCCGCCTGCCAGAATGGCTGAAGTCTGGCCAGCAGCAGTTGAAATCGCTGGAAGCCTGGGCGATTGAGCAACAGATTCCGGTAGACCTGAGTACGACGCTGAATCAGCAGATCGAGCGGCTGACGGGCGTGCTGCGATCGCTCACCACGCAGGTCATCAGCCTCGTTTTTAGCGCCATTGGCAGCATTGTGAATATCTTCCTGACGGTGGTGTTCACGATTTTCCTGGTGCTGCGGGGCGAACAGCTTTGGGCGGGAATTTTGGGCTGGCTGCCGTCGCCCTGGGGCGATCGCATTCGGCAGTCGCTACCGCAAAACTTTGAGCGCTTCATTGTGGGACAGGCGACGCTAGCCACCATCATGGGCCTGTCGCAAACGGCGGCAATGCTGATTTTGCGAATTCCCCTGGCGGAGCTATTTGGGCTGGGCATCGGTGCGGCCAGCCTGATTCCCTTTGGCGGCAGCACCACGCTGGTGATCGTCAGTTCCCTGCTGGCGCTGCAAAACTTTTGGCTGGGTGTAAAAGTGCTGATCGTTGGCGCGGTGATTATCCAGATTTGCGAAAACCTGATCGGCCCGCGCATTGTGGGCGAATTAACGGGGCTGAACCCGGTGTGGATGCTGATTTCGCTGGATATCGGGCTGAAGGTGGGCGGCGTGTTGGGGCTGCTGGTGGCAGTGCCAATTGCAGGCTTTATCAAGGCAACAGTGGATACGGTTCGCACCAATCGGGGCAACCTGCTGGAGGCGCTGCTGGCTAGCTCGGCTGCGTCAGAAAATCAGCCCGCAGATGTGGCGCAATAGCTAGCTAAATGGCTATCTCGCGCAATCGTTGCAGGTTGGAGGATTACGGCTCCGAAACGCCGTGCGAGAAGGATTGGGGATGGGGCAAATCCTCGAAGCCACCTGCCTCGGCCAGGGTGTAGAGCGGGCGGCCGCGCACGTCTTCGTAGATGCGCCCGATGTATTCGCCGAGAATGCCAATGCAAATCAACTGCACTGCGCCCAGAAAAAAGACGGCGATCGCAATCGTGGCAAAGCCTGTCAGCCGTGAGTTGGGTTCAAACAAACGCCAGTAGATCACCAGCCCCATCATCAGCAGGGCGATCGCCGCCGCCGCCATGCCCATATAAGTCGAAAGCCGCAGGGGAATAATCGAAAACGACACCAGCCCGTTGATCGCCAGCGCCAGCGACTTGCGGAAGGTATACTTCACCTCGCCCGCAAACCGGGGGTCGCGGTCAAACAGCACCGCCGTCTGCCGAAAGCCCACCCAGGCGCGGAGGCCGCGAATGTATCGATTTCGCTCTGGCATTCGGTTTAGCAAATTCACCACGGCCCGATCCATCAGGCAAAAGTCGCCCGTGTCGGTGGGAATGTCCACGTCCGCTAGGTTTCGCAAAATGCGGTAAAAGCTGTAGGCCAGCCCGCGCTTGAGCAAGCCCTCCTGTTTGCGGCGCATCCGCTGAGCGTAGACCACCTGATAGCCCTCTTGCCACCTTTCTACTAATTGCAAAATTAGCTCCGGTGGGTCCTGCAAGTCGGCATCCATCGTCACCACTGCATCGCCTCTTGCAAAGTGCAGCCCCGCCGTTACTGCCGTCTGATGTCCAAAGTTTCGCGCAAAGCTGAGATAGCGAACACGGGAGTCGTGCTGATGCAGGTCGCGCAGCATGGATAGCGTGCGATCGCCACTGCCGTCATCAATCAAAATTAGCTCTGCGTCTCCATCCAGCGAATCCATCACTGCGCTGACGCGGCGATATAGCTCTGGAATATTCGCCTCTTCGTTGTATACAGGCACCACAATGGAGTATTTGGGGAAATCGCTGGATTGTGACGATCTCAACTGTCCAATCATGGGCGTGACGTGGGTGTGAATAGAGTTGCGAATGGGTCTACGAATAGTTTTGAAATCCAGACTTCACCATCAACTGACCATGCGAAGAGACAGGTTTCAAGCAACTGTGATGCGGACTTGAAGGAGGTTTGGTTGTTTGTTTAACCGTTGAATTGTTTATTGTTTTGTGAATTTGGGGTCTAACGGCGACCCGTGAGGCGATCGCGCAATTGTTTGATCTTGTCGCGCATTTTGGCCGCTTCTTCAAACTCTAGCTTTTTGGCCGCTTCCTTCATTTCGGCTTCCAGTTTCACGATCAGATCGGGAATATTTTCCAGGGGCAGATCCTCCGACTGGTCGATCATTTCCTCCAGTTCGTGGGCGCTGACGCGGCGCGACACTTCCAGAAATTGCAGAATCGCGTTGTTTTGGCGACGCACGATCGGCTGCGGCGTAATGCCATGCTTTTCGTTGTATTCCATCTGGATCAGGCGGCGGCGCTCGGTTTCCTCGATGGCTCGGGCCATGCTGTCGGTGAGATTATCGGCGTAGAGAATGGCCTGACCCCGGACATGCCGCGCTGCCCGGCCAATGGTTTGAATGAGCGATCGCTCTGCCCGCAAAAATCCTTCCTTATCTGCGTCCAAAATCGCCACCAGCGACACTTCTGGCAAGTCCAATCCTTCCCGCAGCAGGTTCACGCCGATTAGCACATCGAACGCCCCCTGACGCAAATCTTGCAGGATCTCGATCCGCTCGATGGAATTGATCTCGGAATGCAAATAGCGCACCCGAATACCACGCTCTTGCAAATACTCAGTCAGGTCTTCGGCCATGCGTTTGGTCAGCGTGGTAACCAGCGTGCGCTCGCCTTTTTCTACGCGATCGCGCACTTCGCCCAGCAGGTCATCGATCTGCCCTTCTGTGGGCCGCACGAAGATTTCTGGGTCAAGCACACCCGTCGGGCGAATTACCTGCTCCACCACGCGCCCGGTTCCTCGAACATATATGCTCGATGCATCCTTCCCTTCACCAATCGTTTCAAATACCCCATCCGACACCTGCAACTCCCAGTCGCCCGGTGTGGCTGATACGAAAATGCACTGATTCACTTTTTGCCAGAATTCTTCGTCCTTGAGGGGGCGGTTGTCGGCAGCGCTGGGCAGACGAAACCCGTGTTCGATCAGAACGGTTTTGCGAGCGCGATCGCCGTTATACATGCCCTTCAACTGCGGCAGCGTAACGTGCGATTCGTCAATCACCAGCAGCCAATCCTTGGGGAAATAGTCGAGCAAACACTCTGGCGGCGACCCGGCCGGGCGACCTGCCAAGTGTCGCGCATAGTTTTCCACGCCGTTGCAATAGCCCACTTCCCGCAGCATTTCTAGGTCGTAGCGGGTGCGCTGCTCTAGCCGCTGGGCTTCCAATAACTTATTTTCGCTTTCCAATTCTGCCAGTCGTTCTTTGAGTTCATCCTGAATGGCGATGCAGGCCGCCTCTAGCCGATCCTCCGGCGTGACAAAGTGTTTGGCAGGATAAATGTTCACCGATTCCATGCTTTGCAGCGTCGCGCCCGTGATCGGATCGATATAGCGGATGGCATCGATTTCGTCCCCAAAAAACTCAATCCGAATGATGCGATCTTCATAGGCCGGGCCAATCTCCAGGACATCGCCTTTGACCCGGAATCGGCCCCGCCCCACGTCCAGGTCATTGCGCTCATACTGCACGGTGGAGAGATTGCGCAAGATCTGCCGCTGATCCGTCTCCATGCCCACGGCAAAGCGAACCGATGCGTTCAAATACTCTGCCGGAATTCCCAATCCGTAAATGCAGCTAATGGAGGCCACGACGATCACGTCTTTGCGCTCAAACAGCGATCGCGTTGCAGAATGGCGCAGCATATCGATTTCTTCGTTAATCGACGCGGTTTTGGCAATGTAGGTATCTGTCACCGGAATGTAGGCTTCCGGCTGGTAATAGTCGTAATAACTAATGAAATATTCAACCGCGTTATCAGGAAAAAACTCCCGCAGCTCATTGCACAACTGCGCCGCCAGCGTTTTGTTATGCGCCAGCACCAGCGTCGGCTTGCCCACGTTCTGAATCACACGAGCGATGCTGTGGGTTTTGCCCGTGCCCGTTGCGCCCAGCAAGGTTTGGTAGCGGTGTCCCTGCTGGATGTAGTCGGTGAGTTGGGCGATCGCCCTTGGTTGGTCGCCCTTCGGCTCAAACGGTGCCTGAATGTTGAACGATGACATACCCGTTTTTAGATAGCTTTTAAGTGGCTGAGAACAAACGGTCTATTTACAGCGGTTTACAGCGGTCTGTATTACATCATGACGGATTTGCCCCACTTCGGGGACTGAGATTCCGGGTTTGAAATGGGAATAATTACCCATACGGGGGCCCTAAAAGCTTGATCCCTGGGTTATATTAAAAAGAATTACAGAAGCGTAAGCACTGGTTGACAAAAGTGCAGGTTTCCCCATTAACTCTATTAACCTTAGTTGTGAGTGTGAGGACAGTTCGGTGACGTTTCAGACTTCTTTGACCGCGACCACGGGCGATTCCCAAATTGCCGAGTTCTTTCAGCAGTCCGCAGGCGAATGGCGCTCCGAGCGGCGCTACTACACCCTGCCCGACGGCGAAACCAAAGAAATGGTCAGCCAGATTCAAGTCCGTTTTTTGAGCCAGGGCTGCGACGAACTGCGCCACCTCGCCCGCCTGCACGAGCTAGAAGACGACACCTGCCTCACCTGCGGCACCGAAGTTCTGTGGAACAGCGCCGAAGCCGTATCAGGACGCACCCAGTCCAAAGGCTCCACGCTCTTTGGCGCAATGGGAAATCTGCTGTATCGCGATCGCGGCTTTGCCACCCCCAAGCCCGTCACCGCGCTCTACTACTTCACCAATCCCCAAACCCTCTGCCTCCGCACCGAATACAAAGGCTCTTCTTTCGAGGAAGAAATTAAGCTGATCGGGCAACTCTATCGCACCCGCCAAACTATTATCACCCGCGAAGGTGAACAGCAGATGATCGGGCAATACCTGGAAAAGCGAATTGTTTAGAGACTGGGAATTGGGGCAACTTTGAAGCAACTCTGGCCTATCTAGCTGCCAAGTTCACGCAGAATTGCACGTAGAGAACTAGCCGCTATATGGCTCAAGACCCTGCTTATCCGAGAGAGGCTTCGAGCTGAGCAATAAGCGATTGCAAATTGTAGGTCACAGTATTCCAAACGCAGAAGTGTTGAATTGAGACATAAAACTTTACATTTGACCCTATGAAGCTCCTACGAGTGTCTCAGGCAGCAGATCGTGGCTCCAATGGACGATTGAACAGCGGCGACTCAATTCAAGTTGCAAATAGCGCAACTTATCGAGTAACTGATGACCATAAAACGCTGGAATTTCTATCAATTGAAGAATCAAGTAGGCAATCAATACCATGTAGATTTGTATGGTGACTCCATTGACACTCTTAGAGGGGTGCGTGTCACCTTCTTGGTAGAAAAACTAGGCTGGAAAAGACGCGCATC